>CAZGKH010000384.1:0-4390 GCA_964525665.1 uncultured Anaerolineae bacterium
TTGAGTGTCGGTTTTACTACGAAGACTATCACCGGGGGCGGGAACAGCAGGAGTGCCGCCTCATTGCCCGCAATCGGACTTCGGAGCGCTGGAAGCCAAAGCTGTGCCAGACCTGCCCGGTGCCCCGTATCCTGCGGGCTAACGCCTGTCCCAATATGATCCTGGAGGCCCGAGTGGGGCGGCGCTTTGGCCTGCTGCGCCGCGTGCAGATCGAAGCCTTCTGCACGCTGCAGATGAGCGAGGTGGCCGATCCCATGGTGGGCTGCGGTGAGTGTCATCGGCACCGACCGGGTGCTGCCATCCTGGGCCTGGATGGCAGCTAGGGTATCCAGATGCTATCGGGTCGAGAGAGCTGCTCCGCTTTCGGAGCGGACCTCTGTGCGTATCCACGAAGTCCAATCTTCGGCTTGAATCGCCTTTGCAGAATTCATTCCAATTTCACGCTAATTTCATTGACAAGCGAGGGGAATGATGGTATATTATAATATATGCCAGCATAGTACCTTTTTTCGACGCTTTGCTGCTTATTTGGGATGCCTTGCACCATTATATCTCCGTTCCAGGTGCGTTGGGTGATCCACCACCAGTGACTTCTTAGCGAGCTTGGCATTTCAAAGCAGTGTGGGGCTGACGGCGCTCCTGCATATAGTAATGGCGTTGTGTGTAGCTACTATTTGTGGGAAGCAGTTGCCTGCTGATAGCTTCTAACCTGGGATGGATTCGGCGCATATAGTAGAATTGTCGCTATCTGCCACTATATGTGGTATGTTTTGGCTTGTCGTTTCTGCTTTGAACATCTAGCTTTAGGGTATTTGCCTTTTGGGGGAATCCATAGTATAATCACCTGAACTACGATTCCTTTCCCTTCGTACGTTTCCATCCTCAAATCCACGGAATGTCCTCAACTTGCTGGGGGAAGTGATGCTCAGCACTCGGACTGGTACTTTTGCATCAGTAAAGATGCGAGGCAGCAAATTACAAGCCGCTCTTTTGAAGCCCTATGAGAAAGGGGGAGCCATGCGTAAAGCACTCTTAGTGAGAAGACCGGTCGTGCAAGTAGTTTTGATTATCTTGCTCTTGGCGGTGGTTGCGGTGGTATTCACCAGGGCGCAGGATTATACCTGGACGATCTCTACTAGTACCAGTGCAGCCACTTACAACACCCTCAGGGTCTATGGAGGCCCAGGGTGGCCCAAGCTGGTGGGCAACATGGGGGCCGGGTCTAATATTGCCACTGACGAGATCACTGGACATCTCGCCGAGACCCAACCCTACACGGAGCCGCTGTCCATATTCAACCCCCAACTGCCCCAGGCTCCATGGAAAGACTCCATCACCTGGAATCCTCTCTGGATGTCAAACGGGGAAACCTTCGATGAGAATTGGGCCACGGGATTGTATGGCCGGATCGAGGCCACAGGTCGCGACGCCTCGGAGAAGGTCTGGTTCCGCTTATGGTATGAGCCAGAGCACTGGGACAAGGACCTCAACGCCAGTGGGGACTTGGACCGCGATGCGTCGGGCGTTCCTGATGCTCCGTCCAACCCCACTTCCACTAGCATTGATGAGTGGTATCCTGCTATCATGCAGGAGTTCACTTATATGCTGATGGAGTTGCGCCCTATCGCCGACAAGCCGGAGCCGATGCCAGGGCAAGCCGGCACGGTTAGCTTCGTTTTCCCCGTGGGCATGAGGGCAACAGATCTGTTCACCGACACGGGAGTTGTGGATACCTCTTCCGAGAACGCTCTCTATGGATACGGCTTGACCAGCCTGGACGCCAACTTCGATGGAGAGCCCGACATCGTGAACGTAGAAAGCGAGCTCAGTCTCTTCAACAAGACCGACATCGCCGCGGACTTCGACGGAGATGGATTGATAGACCCGTTGGATACGGACGGCGTACAACTGAGCGGGGACGAGTTGGCGGTATTCCACCTGGAAACTATGGCTGTGCCGATGTTGCCCGTTGAAGAAAGCTATATCCAATTCCTGGACCACCTGGTCAGGCTGGACTCTGTGTTCGATGAAAGTGTGGTAGTAGAGATCTACTATACCGGCGACTTGGTGCCCAAATCCCTGGGTACTCAGCTCTTACGCATAGGGGATATGGCTCTGGCCGGTAATGCGGGGTCGCCACAGCTCATCGAGGCCATAAGCAACGGTGGACCGGGAACCAATATGTGTAACTTCCCCACAGGGCCCTTCTTTGTCTATCTTGATAGCGTTGATACGCCTGAGGAGACCGCCAGGCTCATGCTTGGCCGGGCTCTGGGCGCTACCTACAGTGGCATGGAGGACTCCGCTGGTCTTTTGGACCTGCAGCCTGGGGACCCCTGGTTCCTAAAGCGGTTCTACGTTGATGGCCACGAGTACAACGTGGTGGCTATGAAAACCGATGGGGCCGGCCCAGTTTACGTCCATGACTGTGATCTGGATGATGCCTTCCAGGAAGGTCCTCCGTTGGGGTTTGAGGGCACCGCCGATGATGGCATAATTGACGTTGTAGCGGGCGAAGACACTACCGACTTCAAGTTCATCACCATCAGGACGCCCATCCCCAAGGTGCCGGTGCTCATCGAGCAGCACTCGGTGAACCTGCAGGACTATGCCCTGGAGGATTGGCTGTCGGTGATGCCGCCCTACAACTACGAGCACTACATCATCGAAGACGTCCAGGCACTCATCTCCTTCGATATACTCGAGGGCACGGTGAACTACCTCGGCAAGCTGGTAGGGCCGGTGCCGCCTATCCTGCAAAAGAACGGCCCCATCCCCTATGTCGGCCACGGAGCTTACAGTCCCTACAGTGACGAGAGGGAGATGTACCTCACTTACATTGAGGAGGATGAGAACCCGCAGTTCCTGGGCGAGTTGAAAGAGAAGTACGGTGAGTATCCTGTCACCGAGCCAGAGCCCCAGGAGATCGAATTCTGGTACGTGGAGCAGTGGTGGACCTTGCCCTGGCAGTACACCGAGTTCGTGCTGCCGGACATCCGCGAGGACATCACCGGAGTGGATGACCCAGACCTGTATCTGCTGACCAGTGCTTTCACCGCGCCGCAGTCTCGGTACTTGCAATGGATACAGGATGTGCCCGTTCCCCTAACATACAATATCTTTGAAGGCGTTAACACTATGCCGGAAGGGTGGAGGCCCAGGGTCAAGTTCTGGTTCGATCCGGCCGAAGGTGGCAAGAAGTACAAAGATGAAAATGGCCTGAGGATTTTCGGCATGGATCGTCCGGTTACAGGGGTCTCTCTGGCCGATTTCTACACGGGCCCTGGGAGCACGAGTACGGCTGTAGTGGACATGGGAGACGTTGACTATCCGGTGGAAATCCCGCCCTACACTGATCCTTGGGCTCCGTTCAACCCTCAACTCTCCGAAGCGCCGCGTAAGGACTCGCTGACTTTCAACCCGGCCTATATGAACGAGTTCGATTACGGCGGAGAGGGCCTGTACGATCTCTATCGTCAGATAGCTATTGAGGAACGCGATGCTCGGGAGAAGGTCTTCTTTAGGATGTGGTACGAACCAGATTATCTGGACAAGGTTCTGGTAGGAGACCCGCTTGACTACACGGAGGTTTACACTTTCCCTGCGGTGATGCAGGAGTTCACCTACATGTTCTTGGACACTCTGGACTGGCCCAGCCATGGGCAGCCGAAGACAAGCCGCCTGGCCTTCCCCATCGGCACGACAGCCGAAGAACTGCCGGCTCCGGACCCAGTTACCGGAGACCTGCCTCCCGCCCAACTGCCCAGTTTCGGCTATGGCCTGACTACCTTCGATGCGAACTTCGATGGCAGCCACGACATCGTCACTATCCACAGTGAGGAAACCATCTTCGAGACGTTGAACATCGAGGTGGACTTCGATGGGAATGGTGTCATTGATCAGCTTGACATAGACGGGTTGGAATTGACTGGGGATGAGCTGGTGATCTTCACGATGGAGAACATCGTCCTGGGCCGGGGTGAGAGCGCTATGTTCTTGGATCACATGATAACCCTGGACAACGTGACCGCCAGCGGCGGAGAATTCGAGATCTGGTATACGGGCGGGGGGTTGCATCCTCCAGACTATTCGCTGCATCCAGACCTCAAAGGAACGGAGAGCCTCAGCTTGCACGAGATGGCTCTGGTCTACAAGAACTCCATCAGGACGCGCAATGAGGGGCAGAGCACCCTCGGCTGGCCCGGCGGGCCGTGGGGCCCCTGGTTCATCTATCTGAATACCACGAACACGAGCCAAGAGACAGCGGTGGTGACCATCGGCCGCGCCTTGGGAGCCACCCATTCGGCTATAGACAATGGGGCGGGGGGACACGACCTGGAGCCGGGTGACCCCTGGTGGCTCAAGCGGTTCTTCGTGGATGGCCACGAGT
>CAZGKH010000385.1:0-4377 GCA_964525665.1 uncultured Anaerolineae bacterium
ACCGTCACGGCGGTGTGCAGGTGATAGTCAACCAGCCCTTGCAAACTCATCCTCCATCTCCATCACAAGTGTCATTGCGAGGCACGGTTTTTGTGCCGAAGCAATCCCCACCCTCAATGGGCAAAGGTCTCCTCGATGGACGAAGGTCTCCGACCGAGCTCCCTCCGCCTCGGTCGGAGACCTCGGCGATCAAAGCAAAGTTACTCAATCCCGCTAGATGCCAGCTCGTACTTGCCCTGGACGCCCTTCACCTCCAATCGGCCGGGCGCTCGCTGGGCTTGCAACCGAAAATAGCTGCCGAAGGCACGGGCCAGCCGGCGCGCTTCCTCAGGGTGCTGGTCAATCAGGTTGACGCGCTCCCGTGGATCTTCGCTCAGATGGTACAGCTCGTCTGGCTCCCCCTCTGGCCGCAGGATCAGGCTCCACGTCCGATCCCGCACGCAGCGGTCAACAGCCTCGTGGTAGCCAGTGATGATGACCTCGCGATGCTCATCGGTGTCGCCGCGCAGCACTGGCAGGAAGCTGCGACCATGCATGGAAGAGGTGTTGTTGCCCATGCCCAGTACCTTGAGCAGGGTGGAGAGCACATCGTGGAACTGGACGATGGCCTGGGTGCGACGGGCGCCGCGGCCGCCGGGCAGGCGGACCATGAACGGTACTTTGAGCAACTCGTTGTACAAGCGATCGCCGCCCTTGAGGAACTTGCCGTGATCGGCAAGGGGGTGGCCGTGATCAGCCAGCAGGACAATGACGGAGTCATCGTAGTAGCCCAAATCCTTGAGCGCGTGAAACAACCGCCCCAGGCAGTGATCCACGAACGCCGCCTCCCCCGCGTACAGGCCCCGAATGTGGCGGATCTCCTCAAGCGTTGCCCAGCACCCCACCGGGCCGCCCATGGGCAGGATCAGCCGCGGGCCGCGATAGCTGGGATCGGTGTAGGTATCGAAGCGGGCGGGCGGGTCCCAGGGTTCGTGCGGGGAGAAACAGTCAACGAAAACAAAGGTGTTCGGGTGGACGCGGTTGTGCTTCAGCCAGTCTATGGCCTCGTCCACCACTTGGGCGGGGAACCAATCCTCCTCGCGGGTGAAATCATCGGTGTTGGCCAGGAACTGTGCCACACGGCCGCGCCAGAAGGCATCGTAGTGCTCGTTGACGTAGTCATCCACCTTGCGACTAGGTGGATGTGAGGTCCAGGGGTCGTACTCCTGACCTCGGATCCAGCGATAGGCATGAAACCCGCGATGGAAGTTCATGCCCGGTGCCCGGTAGTGATAGGTATCGCTGATCAGGCCGCACACGTATCCTTCGGCCCGCAGGATTTCGGCCAGGGAGATGTCCTCTTTGGTCAGCGGCTGCCAGGGCCGGTAGGGTAGGGTGCGCTGACCGGTGAGGATCTGGGTGCGAACTGGTATGGTGGGCAGGGCCTCCGGGTAGGCATTGTCGAAAACAACACACTCCTGGGCAAAGGCGTCCAGGTTGGGCGTTTGGCAGGCGGGGATACCCTCGAAAACGGGCTGTCCGCCGTGGTAGAAACTCACGTGATCCTGGCGAAAGCTGTCCAGTACGATAACGATGACGTTCATGGTCTCCTTTCTCGTTCTGTCAGGATAGGCAGCGTCAGTAGGTCGTTGAAGTGTTCGATGTAAAAGTTGGCTTCCTCATCCTCTCCGTAATTGAAGGCCACCGTCGTCATGCCCACCGCTTTGGCTCCTTCTAATTCCGCAGCCTTGTGCCCCACGAAGGCAGCCTCTTCTGGCTCGGTCCTCAGTTCATCCAACGCCAGGCGATAGATGCGGGGGTCTGGTTTGCGCACCCCTACTTCGCAGGAGACGACGAAGGCATCCCACACGTGGCCTATGCCCTCTTGTTCAAACCATTTCAGCTTCACAACAGTAGGTTGGTAGGTGTCGGTCACGACGCCCAGCAGGAGACCTCGCTCTTTCAAGGCCAGTAATGTCTCCTTTACCCCATCGAAAAAAACAACATCATTGCTTTCTTCCTCAAACGCTTTCCTTCCTCGGGCCAGATTCTCCTCGCCCTGCACGCCATAGAATCTCAACACCTGGTCCTGATACTCTTGCTTGGTGAGCTTGCCCACAAAAGCCATTGTTCTGAGTTTCTCCCTCTCCCGCTTCAGCATGGGGGACAGGCTCAGACCCAGTTCTGCCAGGAAGGCAGCCAGCCGTTCCTTCTCGCGAGGGCGATGGTAGAGCAGGTCTCCTGCATCAAACAGTAGCGCCTTGATCTCTCTCGCTTCTGACTTGGAGGGTACGGTTCTTTTGACTGATCTGCGCTGCTCATCCTCCAACACACCCAGCAGTTCACGCATGTCACGCAGCACAAAGTCGGGCACTGCATTACAGTTCTCCGGCCCGTCAATAGGCGGGTGCTCGATCTGGATGGCCAGCCGATAGCCGGCTCGTCTGGCACCAAGCACATCGCGAGAGATCTTGTCGCCGATGTGCACGCAAGCGCTGGGGGGGGCGCCCGCCAATTGAGCGGCGTGCAGGAAGATGGCCGGGTCGGGCTTGCGCCGGCCGTAGACGGAGGAGAGGGCGACGGGGTCGAAGTACTCGCTAATCCCATATCGCTGCAGGACGTAGGGCACCATTCCCCGGCTGATCACGTTGCTGATGATCCCGACCTTGAGCCCCATCTCTTTGATGGCTTCCAGCACGGCCGGCACCTCAGGACGCATCTCTCTCTGAAAAAACTTGGTCTCGAAGAAGAAGGATAGCTCTTCTGCCATCGCAGCCAACTTCTCTGGCGGCAAGTCTAGACCAGCGAAGAGATACTCTTGCCAGATTCTCGGTGACTCCAGTTCCACCAGGGATCGCCTATTCCAGGCACGATAGCGGAGCAGCCCCTTTTTGATGACCTGATATAACTTCTCAGTCGTGAGTCCAGGGTCGAGGCTCCACTCTACCAGTTGCTGGCGCAACTGGGCAGTGGCCGCCAGGCGCAGTTCGTCATCGTAGTGCATCGTCTCGATAGTGCCGCCCATGTCGAAGAAGACAGCCCGGATAATCATGGGCATCCTTTCAGTCGTTACCATCACGATAAAGGGCGCTCCCACCTATCCAGATGGGAGCGCCCCATCTCTTTGCCAACCGGGATGGCTCTGAGAACCCACGTCGCCTCTCTTGCGCTTCCCCTAGTCTTCCAGGTGGATGGTCCAAAAGTCACGGATATCGGGCAGGTTGAGGTAACACCAATCGTAGTCGAGGGGCCACAGTGTCTCCTCCGCTACATCCCAACCAAACATGCCCTCCGGGATGACCATATCCATGCGCGGTGGGAGATCGCCAGGAATATGGTAAGGCGCGTAACCCTTGCCACCCTCCTCATCGCCCATATACCACATGATCATGAGCTTGGCGGCGTTGGGATGGGGGGACAGGTTGGCAACGCCGATCATAGTACCGCCGCGCAGACCCGCCATTGGCTTGGCATCGAGGGCAGCTTCGAAGGCCAGATCACCCGATAGCACCTTGCGGTACTTGGAATAGGCAAAGAGGGCAACCGGTGGATCAGTCTGACCCATGGTGCCGACCGCTTTGGCTGCGTCGCCGTCGCTGGCGGTCAATACAGGCTCGTTTTCTATCAGGTCCTTGATCCACTGGTGCCCGGCCGTGGGGCAGTCCTCGTCCAGCTCGATGGGTTTGCCAAACTCCTCCTCATAGGCCTGAGCCATGATATCGGCGTTCTTCACCATCATGCTGAACAGGTTAAAGATCTCGCCCGACTTGAAGGGGTCCTTGAACTGCACCCTGCCCTTCCACTCCTCCCTGGTGAGGTCCCACCAGTTGTCGAAGGGGGGAGCATCATGGACTTCAGAGTTGTAGGCCATCACCTTCATGCCAAAGTGCTGGATGAGTAGCGGCTCGCGCCACTCCTCGGGGATCACGTCCACCAACTCTGTAGGCACGAAGTTCTATACCAGGTGCGGCTTCACTAACTCGTTGATGACGGTGGGCGGGTCGCCGACAAAGACGACATCGGCGTTGTGGATGCCAGCGCCTTGCTCCGCCTTGACCTTCAGGATCAGGTCGGGGGTGGTGATATCATAAGCCTCCACCTCGATCCCCGGGTAGGCCTCCTTGAAAGTCTCGGCGATCTTGAAAACGCGAGAGGAGCCGGAATAGATGACCACCTTCCCCTCCTTCTTGGCCGCCTCGTAGATGGCGTCCCAATCGTCCTCGGCGGGTTGGAAGGGGCCAAGCTGCGCTGCCTCCAGCCAGGCCCGCTGTTCTGGAGTGATCTCAGCCAGCACGCCCGCCTCCGGCGTGGGCGTGACCACCTTTTCAACCACCCTCTCCGTCTCGACCACGACGGTCTGTATCACCGGCTTTTCGACGACCACCTCCTTCTCCACCA
>CAZGKH010000386.1:0-4376 GCA_964525665.1 uncultured Anaerolineae bacterium
AGATCACAATGGCAATCACACTGATCATCACCAGCGGGACATCATACCCTCCGTTCTTAACGACGTAGCGCGGGTCGAAGTGCTTGAAGGGGGTGATTTTCTCGAATGCGCTCTCGCCGAGCATGTCGCCAAACGCACTCAGTACGTACATGCCAAAACCCAGCGCCATGGCATACGGTGTCACACTGCGCACCCGTTTGACCAACAGGGAAATCACCATCCCGACGGTGAGGAAAAACAACTGGAAAACGATCAGGCCCAACAGCAGGAGAACCAGGATGTGGGCATCAAAGGTTTTATCCCCTTTGAAGGCATTGAGAAAGCCAAACGTACTGGCCCAGACCACGGCCTGGGTGATGGCCAGACCGGCCAGCGCGGCCAGCAGTTTGCTGGTCATGATTTGAGGGCGTGTCACCGGCTTGGTCAGCAGAAAATCGGCCGTCAGTTCGCGTTCTTCGATAGAGACCAGCGAGAAGCCGTAATTGGCCGCCTGGATGGAGAGCATAATTTGCAGAAAGAGGTAGATGATACTGAAGAAGCCCAGCACCGTTGACAGGTCAATGTCGCTCAGACCGAAGGCCGCCCGAAATTCTTCCGGGAATTTGGACAGCACGTCGTTCAGCGCCGCCGCATCTTGGGAGAAGGAGGGAAAGATCGAAGAATAGAGCAAAATCACTGCTGCGGCGGCCACCGACCAGGTGATCGCGGATCTCAAGTGCATTTTGAATTCATGTTTGAATATGTTCATGCTCATGGTCATCACCTTATTCGTAGTAGTGCATAAAGATTTCTTCCAGGGTCGGCTCTTCGATGGTCACATCAGAGACCGTTAGTTCACCGATCTTGCGCATGACCGTATTGATGTCGCCCTTGAAGAAGAAGTGGACTGCGCCGTTGTGCTGCTCCAGATTGGTCACGCCGGGGAGGTCGAAATAGGCTGGATCGAGGCCGTCGGCCGTCACTCGGACTTTTTTGTAATTGTTCTGTTGCAGAGTATGAATATCTGCGATTTCGATGATCCGGCCCTCTTTGATGATGCCCACGCGGCCGCACAGGCGTTGCACTTCGCCCAGAATGTGCGATGAGAAAAAGACCGTAACCCCGCGTTCATTCTCCTCGCGGATGAGTTGGAAGAATTTTCGCTGCATGAGCGGGTCGAGGCCGGCGGTGGGTTCGTCGAGGAAAAGCAGTTTGGGTTGGTGCAAGAGCCCCTGCACGATGCCCACTTTCTTTTTGTTGCCGTAAGAGAGATCTTCGATGCGGCGATTCAGCTCCAGCTCCATCAGCTCTGCCAATTCATGCATGCGCTGCGTGCAGTCTTTGTCGTAAAAGCTGGCCGAATATTTGAGCAGGTCAATGACCTTCATCCGCTCGTAGTAAAAAACATCGGAGGGCAGATAGCCGATTTCCTGTCTGAGCTCAGGCCCATACTTGATGCAGTCCTTGCCAAAGATGGTGGCACTGCCGCTGGTGGGATAAATCAGGGACAAGAGCAATCGGATCGTGGTTGATTTGCCCGCCCCGTTCGGCCCGATGAAACCAAAGATTTCCGCCTCATCCACGTGAAATGAGACATCAATGATACCCCGGGCTTTGCCGTAATACTTGGTCAGATGGTTGACTTCGATGACACTCATGGCGGCACTCCTTTTGATTGGCTTCCTTTCGCATAAAGTTGTTTTTCAATCGTTCGACCCCGGGTAGTCCCCCTGGCAAGTGTTGTTGATCACTGCTTCCTCAATATGACAGCGAATCGGGAGAATTAACCGAATCTATCGCAGCGAAATTCGATAAATCCCGTTGATTTACTGTCGTATCGAAAGCAGCCAAGTCAAGAAGACCCAAGAGGGAGACTACTTTCTCCGGGAGATACAACGCTTCCCTGGCCTGACCGCCAGGACAGGCAGCACAGCCAGTCACCCGGCTGCACTGGTTGCCTGCTATGTGGCTGCCTGGCAGTTACCCCTGGACTGAGCCTGTCGAAGTCACGACCGGACTTCCACCGGCTAGCAGACGACAGCTTTCAGGACACACCAACCGCTTGTTATGCCGCTTTCCGCCTAGAAGGATGTTGTCATCTGATGCGAGGATAACCGACATCGCCGCTGGTCACCCGCCTACGCAACACCCCTCCAACGGCGACCCACCTTTCGGGCTACCTACCACGTCCCGCGAAGGCGTGGCGTGGTTGACGAGCACGTGTTAACGGCTCACGTTCTCTTGCCTTGTGCTGGACTCGTATGGGCTTCCCTGTGACCAAGCTGTAGAGCACGTCGGGACAGAAATCCACTTCGTTGGGCCAGACGATGGTTCCCACTTCTGGATCAACCTGCACCTGCCGAAAGAAATCGATGTCCTCCAGGGGCGTAAACACCCCGCCACGACCGACCACCCGCTCCTTGAAATCCAGCTCACCTTTTGTACCGTCGGTGAAACTCAACTCCAGACGGTATTCCCCAAGATGACGGACTTGCTTCACTCTCGGAAACATGTTTGGCCTCCCTATTCCAGAGGTTCAATCTTCACAATAGGTTGACTACGCTGCAAACGCTCCCAGTTATCCATCAACTCCCACTGATGCAGAGCGGCCCATTCAATCACCATCAAGGTAGCGCAACGCGGCAATTTGCCGGCCAGCACTTCAATAGGGTCAATTCCGACCTGGGCTTCATACTCGCCATAGATGGCATGGAAGTGTGGTGGTGCATGTTCATCAAAGTACATGCGGATGATGGTCCCAAAGAAGCGAGAAACTTCCGGCATTCTGCCTCCCTATGGTGATACAGCACTACACAAAATGCTGCAAAACGTGCAGGATTTGAGCGCCCCCCGCGATTCTCGTATCGTCTGTGCACGTTTCCTTTCCGAACGCAGCGACAGGTGGCATAACGGCCGGCATCAGCCGCGCCGCGAAGCGCAGCGGCGCGGCGTCGGCTGCATGCAGTGTTGGGCGGCCATCGCCAAAGGCGAAACTCTGGTTCACCTGTCCCGGTATCTAACAAGCAAGATGCTCTTGCTCAAGACTTCCTTCTTTCATCTCACGCTGCAACGAACAGGATACACAGCAAGAAACATCGTAGCTTCTTTGGCGTCACGTGGCCAGCGGTAGGCACGGCATCGTGTGTCTGGTGGAAGCACTAAAAGGTCGCCAGGCTCAAGCACGCAAGGAGATAGATCTGAGCGTTCAAACTCCATCCTGAGCTTTCCTTTCGCAACAAGGATGAGATCCACCGTCGGTTGAGAAAACCAATCGGGGTCAATCTCTTCGCTCTGCTTTTTCACCCAAACGGCTTCAACCCCTTCACCGCTGAAGATTCTTCCCACGCTACCGAACGGTGAATGGTGAATCTCTAGTGCATCTTCACGCAGGATGTGAAAGATGCGAGGTTGATCATCCGTGCTTTTCATCGAACTCTCTCCCTGGCATTGCATCAGGCCGCCTAACGGCTGGGGCTGAGCCGCCAGGCGGCTGGCGCAGTGACACCCAACGCGAACCGAAACGCACCAAACCCTATGCACCTTTCAAGTCAGACGCTCGATAGCCTGGTCGGCTCGTAGGGTCAGGGGATGGCGCCTGGGATATGAAATCCTGATTTCCATCCCCTGCCACCTCGAACCGTATGTGAGGTTTTCCCTCATACGGCTCTCCGACAACCTTCTTCTTGAGGCGTTCAGGGTCTTGAACTGCTCGCCCTATCCGACCTGCCACATCACGTCAGGCTAAACAGTCCGCCTCCCCTTGGCACTCAAGCATAGCCCGCGCTGGAGTTGTCGTGATTTGTCTTTGGGTGTTGTTGTCCCGTATCCTGTACGGACATGCACCGTCACTTACCTCCCCGCTTAGCCCGGTTGAAGTAGAGGCCCTTCCCTCTCATCGAGTTATGTTGTCTTGATGGTCATCAGTACTATGGCCTCCTCCGACTTCTCACCCGGCTTCCCCCTGGACTTCACTTCCTCAGCTTATACCAGCGGTTACGGTGGATGTGGGCCACCGACCGGGTGAGACCTCTCCTGTTCCGTCGCCTACTTTCACCACATCCCGCTCTCCCTACGCCGGGGAGTTCTTCAGTGCTGCACCTCAGGATCTTTGCACCTTCCATGGCCTTCGCTCTCGCTGACAAGCTCGGCTCTCCCTTGTTCCCCTCTCGGGGCTAACATTTCGACGCTGCAAGATTCACTTTATGTTACGGGCTATGGTTTTGCTCCCCTTTCTCCGGGGGTTACATCGCTTCAGCACAGCCAGTCACCCGGCTGCACTGGATGCCTGCTACGTGGCCTCCTGGCAGTTACCACGACCGGACTTCCACCGGTTAGCAAACGACAGCTTCAGGACACACCAGCGAGTTGTTATGTTGCTTCCTTGCATCTGCAAAATT
>CAZGKH010000387.1:0-4350 GCA_964525665.1 uncultured Anaerolineae bacterium
CCCCCCCGGCCGGAGGACGCGCTCTGGGTACGGCGCAGGGGTCATACTGGCGGCCATGGCCGGCTATGATCCCCGCGACCCCGCCTCGGCCGATGTGCCCGTTCCCGATTACGTGACTGGCCTACGCGACGGCGTGGAGGGCCTCGTCCTGAGCTGTCATCCTGAGCTTGTCGAAGGGCTGCCGAAGGGTCTACGCATTGGCCTGGATCCCAGATGGGCGCTTGCGGGGATTCAGGAGGAGGTGCGAGCCGCTTTTCAGGAGGCCCTGGGAGTGCTCGAGGACCTGGGGGCGGAGATCGTGGAGGTGTCTGTGCCCCGTGTCGAAGAGGGCATGGAGGCCGCTCTGACCATCCTGATGGCCGAGGCAACGGGCATCCATGAGGAGTTTCTGCGCACCCGCCCGGACGACTACCGGCCCGACGTGCGCGCTCGGCTGGAGAAAGGCTTCGCCATCAGTGGCAGCGATTACGGCCACGCCCGGCGTAGCGGAGAGTTGCTGCGCCGTGACCTCGCCACCCTATTCCAGAAGGTGGATCTTCTGGCCACGCCTATGTGCGGCATGACCGCGCCCAAACTGGGACAGCGGGAGGCGACCATCGGTGGGGAGACGGTTCCTGTGATGGCTCCCCTCACGCGCTACACCCGGGTCTTCAACCTGACGGGACTGCCGGCCATTTCGGCGCCCTGTGGCTACTCGTCGGAGGGGCTGCCCATTGGCCTGCAACTGGTGGGCCGCGCCTGGGACGAGGCCACTGTGCTGCGCGCAGCCTACGCCTACGAGGCGGCGACAGAGTGGACACAGCGCCGCCTATCGCTATAGCAATTCGGACTACTTTCTTACCAATTCACCAGAAACTTTGGACATCCTTAGGTGTTATAACATACGCAAGAGTGGAGGCAAGGCTTATTCTGTTGCTTTGGGACCTAATGCAAAAGCCATGTGCAGAGATTTGGCAATCCCCGCAGAGCGATTTTTGATCCGTTGATACTGAGATAGCCTGGAACATGCGACTTTCTTCGCTTGACAAGTATTTCTATTTGTGCTACAATAGTGCCGTAGTCTCTTCAACCGCCTCAAGTTTGACTTAATCAGGAGACAAGGACGTGCTCATCCTCGTTGTTTGTTATCCCGATTGGCTGGTGTCCCCTTTTCAACTCAAAGAGTGTAGCTATTTGGCACCAAGGTAGGGCCTTTGCTGGCCTTGTCTTGGTGTTTTCTGTTGGCAACTGCTAACCCTGCCTGAGATTCTTCAAATGGGGCCAGGCCACCGTAGGGGTTAGCAGTGACAGCTCCCCTCGGCATGCCGAGGAGGCGAAAATGCGAAAGGAGGTGATGGCCACAAACAGGTGAGCAGCATCGAGTGGGCGTTCTCAAGTAGTTCGCCTAAATATACTAAAGTCATTTTGAAAGGAGAGCACGGAAAATGAAGAAGAACGGTTTGTTGGGGGAATTCATTGGTGAGGTCTTCGGGACCTTCATCCTGATCCTCCTTGGTGATGGCGTCGTGGCCAACGTCGGGTTGGCCCCCCGCCTGGCCGCACCGGGCTATGACTGGAACACCATAACCCTGGGGTGGGCCTTCGCGGTGGTGGTCGCCGTTTACGTTACCGCTGGTGTCTCCGGCGCGCACATCAACCCGGCGGTCACGCTGGCGATGGCCGCGAAGCGCGACTTCCCTAAGGGTAAGGTTATCCCCTATTGGGTCGCGCAGGTGATTGGTGCGTTCCTGGGCGCGCTGGGCGTGTTCCTCTGCTACCGGGATGGTCTGTCATCGGCTGGCATGCCCAACGTCTGGTGCACCGGGCCAGGCTCCATCTTTGGTCAAGCCTTCTGGGGTGGCACTGGAGCGGCGGCCACTGGGTCGTACTCCTTGCTCACTGCCACAATCACAGAGATCTTCGGCACGGCAGTGCTGCTGTGGGGCGTCCTGGCTGCTCTGGATACGAAGAACACGGGCGTCGGGGCTAATCTTGCTCCGCTCTTGATAGGTCTCGTCGTTCTGGCGGTCGGCCTCTCCTTGGGTGGCCCCAGCGGCTACGCCATCAACCCTGCCCGTGACCTCGGCCCGCGCATCTTCGGCCTCTTGGTAGGTACCTCAGGTCTCTTTAGTGGCCTTTACTGGCTGGTGGCACCTATCATCGGGCCTCTCGTCGGTGGCGTTCTAGGCGTCTTCACTTACGACTGGTTCGTTACCGCCTACCTGCCGGACTAGGCAATCGGGTCAACGGACCAATCCAAGACGAGCCTATAGCTAGGCTGATAGAATTGTCAATGGGAGGGGAGCGAGGGGCAATCCTCTTCTCCCCTTCCTACTTTCTTTCTTTAGAAGCGAAAGGAGATTAAGACTGTGAAAAAACTGATTAACAAGCCCGAGGATGTGGTCAGGGAAGAGCTGGAAGGCTTGGTCTTGGCTTATCCGGACATAGTCAAAGTCCACTTCGAGCCTGACTTCATCTACCGGGCTGATGCTCCGGTTCAGGGCCAGGTGGCCATCGTCTCCGGCGGCGGCAGTGGCCACGAGCCTATGCACGGCGGCCTGGTGGGCGTAGGGATGCTAAGTGCGGCCTGCCCCGGCCAGGTGTTCACCTCGCCTACCCCGGACCAGATGTTGGAAGCCACCAAGGTGGTTGATGGCGGGGCAGGAGTGTTGCACATCGTCAAGAACTACACCGGCGACGTCATGAACTTCGAGATGGCCGCTGACATGGCCCGCGAAGAAGGCATCAAGGTGCTCAGCATCCTGATAGACGACGACGCGGCGGTGAAGGATAGCACATGGACCGCCGGACGCCGTGGCGTGGGCACCACAGTTCTGGCTGAGAAGATCTGCGGCGCAGCGGTGGAAAAAGGCTGGCCCTTGGAGAAGGTGGCTGACCTATGCCGCAAGATCAACATCAACGGCCGCAGTATGGGCATGGCTCTCACCTCCTGCACGGTGCCTATGGCTGGCAAGCCCACCTTCGATCTGCCCGAGGACGAGATGGAGATCGGCATCGGCATCCACGGCGAGCCAGGCCGAGAGCGGATGAAGCTCCAGACCGCCGACGAGATCACCGAGATGCTGGCTCTGGGCGTCATTGATGACCCAGCCTACACGCGAACCGTCCGCGAGTGGGACGAGGGCCAGAGCGACTGGGTCGACGTCGAGCTGGTAGACCCGCCGTTCAAGGCAGGCGATCAGGTGCTGGCCTTCGTCAATAACATGGGCGGCAGCGCGGCCATCGAGCTCCCCATCGTCTATCGTAAGCTGCACGAGATCTGCGAGAAGAAGGGGCTGAAGATCGTCCGCAATCTCATCGGCGCGTACATCACTTCCCTGGAGATGCAGGGCTGCTCCATCACCCTGCTCAAGATGGACGATGAGCTGATTGAGCTCTGGGACGCTCCAGTCAAGACCATTGGCCTGCGCTGGGGGATGTAGTGAAATCCGGCAGATGGCTGATGGCCGATAGCTTATGGTTTCTAATACCTGCCATTCGTTATTCGCCATTTGCGATCCGCCACTAAAGGAGGCAGTGCTTTTCAAAAATGGTGACTCAGAGCCAGGTGTTGAAGTGGCTTGAGGCTACGGCTGCGGTGATCGAAGAGAACAGGCAGTATCTCACCGATTTGGACTCGCCCATCGGCGATGCCGATCACGGCATCAACATGGATCGAGGTTTCAAGAAGATAGTGAGCAAGCTGCCTGGTGTGGAGGAAAAGGACATAGGCGCCATTCTTAAGACGTCCGGGATGGCCCTCGTCACCAGTGTCGGTGGCGCAGCGGGGCCTTTATATGGCACCTTCCTCATGGATGCAGGGAAGGCCGTAGCAGGCAAGATGGAGCTCTCCGATGATGACTTGGTTGCCCTTCTCGATGCTGGCTTGAAGGGGGTGATTAGGAGAGGGAAAGCCAACCTGGAGGACAAAACCATGGTTGACGCCCTCCATCCCGCCTTGGAAGCTCTCAAGAAGGCCGTCGCTGATGGCAAGGATACCGTAGAGGACCTCCATCTGATGACGGATGCCGCCCACGAGGGGATGAAGGCCACCATCCCCATGCTGGCCAGGAAGGGCCGCGCCAGCTACGTGGGAGAGCGCAGCATTGGCCACCAGGATCCAGGGGCAACCTCTTCCTACTTGCTCCTGAAGACGTTGACCGAGACCGTCGAGGCTGACCAATCGGCCTAGTATGTCTGGGTTGTCCTCTACGTTGCGATACAGGCAAAGTTGGTTTTTGCGTTAGAGACTTTGGAAGGGGGTGGTAAAAGGGAAAAAGACAAGACAGAACCATTCCGCAGCCTAAACAATCACGAAACAAACACAAGACAAAGGAGTAAGTGTAAATGGGAAAGAAATATGCAGCAGCA
>CAZGKH010000388.1:0-4349 GCA_964525665.1 uncultured Anaerolineae bacterium
GCCCGCGCGGAGTAAGCTCCCCAGTCCCCTCGTCGGTGAGGAGGAAGCGGTTCTGTTCGGTGAGGAAGAAGCCGGGGGCGATGGCGTTGACCCGGATGTCGGTCGAGTACTCCTGCGATATATGCACCGCCAGCCATTGGGTGAAGTTGCTCACGGCGGCTTTGGCCGCGGAGTAGGCCGGGATGCGGGTCAGCGGGCGGAAGGCGTTCATGGAGGAGACGTTAAGAATGACCCCCTCCCCCTGGTCGGCCATGAGCTTGCCAAAAACCTGACTGGGCAGCAGGGTGCCGATGAAGTTGAGATTGAATACCCACTGCACCGCCTCGGTGGGCAGGTCGAAGAAGGACAAGTCGGACGAGGTGGTGGCCTGCTTCTTGTTGCCCCCAGCGCCGTTGATCAGGATATCCACCCGGCCGAACCGTGCCAGCACAGCATCACGGGCAGCCTCCAGACTGGCCTTGTCGAGCACGTCGCATCGCACCGCGATGGCCTCGCCGCCGGCGGCCACGATGTCACCGGCCACTCTCTGGGCCGCCTCTTCAAACAGGTCCAACACGGCCACTTTGACGCCGACGCGGCCCAGCGCGCGGCTCATCGCCCCGCACAGCACCCCACCACCGCCGGTGACGACAGCGACTTTGTCCTCCAGGCTGAAAAGCTCCTCCAAATAGTTGTTGTTCATCTTTCTAATCTCCAATCTCTAATCTCCAACGTCACCCCCGGCGTCACCTGGAGGCGATATGCCTTCGATGCGCCTGCCTGGCGGAGGGCCTCCTCCAGCCGCGTGGCGTCGGGCCAGGGCCAGAGGGCGATGATGGTCCCACCGTGGCCGGCGCCGGCCAGCTTAGCCCCCAAGGCACCGGCATCCAACGCCGCGGCGATCAGCTTCTCATTCGACTCGCCAGACCCACCCAGGTCGCGCTGGATGGCGTGATTCTCATTCATCAAGCGGCCCAACAGCGACCAATCTTCCACAATGAGGGCTTTCTTGCCCGTTCGAGCGATTCCCGTGATTCGCTTGTAACCCTCCACCACCGCCGACTCGCCTTCCAGCCAGCGCTCGCGTAGCGGCTTGTGCACCTCGCCGGAATCATGCCGCACGCCGGTGAAGCCCAGCACGAAGGGCAACTGTGGAACGTAGCCGGCCAGCGGCTCGATGGTGGCGAAGAGCTCCGCCTCGGCGTGGCGGTAGAACTGCTTGCCTCCGAAGTCCATGTAGTTCAGGCCGCCAAAGGTGCACATGTAGGCATCCTGATAGCCGCACACGACTTTGAGATAGTTCAACTCGATGTAGCGAGCCCGCTCGGCCAATTGGTACAAATTGGGATGCTCCCCTTGCCAGGCCAACAGTGCTCGCAGCAGGGCCACCACCAGCGCGGTGGAGCCTGAAAGCCCGCTGCGCAAAGGGATTTCGCTTTGGTAGCTCGCATGACATTTCAGGGGCGGCAGGCGCATGTAGTCCAAGATAGCCCGCGCCACATCGAAGTGGTCACGCCGGGGACGCAAATCGCTGCGGCTGGCGATCCGGCACTCCTCCCCGCCGGTCTCCAGCACCAGGTGTGGGGCTGGCGTCACAGTCACGCGCGCCCGCATCCCCACCGAACACGAGAGAACCGCCCCGCCGTACATGTCCGTAGGATTGCCAATTATCCCGGCCCGGCCGGGCGCTGAACAGACCACCTGTCGTTGATCAGAGCTCATAGGCTTTGGCCTTGATGTATTTTCGGACCAGGTAGCCGTAGCGCTCGTCGGCCAGGGCGAAGTCAATGAAGGCGCGGAAATAGCTCTCGAAATTGCCCACATCGTAGCGACGCTGCCCAGGAGGGAGAAGCCAGGCGTAAACCGGCTCTCCCTTGTGGATCAGCAATCTGATGGCATCGGTCAGTTGGATTTCCCCTCGCTCGTCGGGCAAGGTACGGTCGAGGGCCTCGAAGATAGCCGGGCTGAAGACGTAGCGTGCGGCCACGGCCAGGGTAGTTGGAGCAGTGCCCCAGGGCGGCTTCTCAATGATGTCGGTCATGGCCACTGGCTCGCCGGGGGGAGGCTCAGCGCCGTTGATGCTGACGATGCCGTACCGAAAGGCTTCTTCGCGAGGAACCTTTTCCACGGCTACGGTGGCGGCCGCTTTCAGTTGGCGATGGGCCTTCATCATCGCCCTCAGCAAGGAAGCTGGTTCCTGGGCAGCGATAAGCGAATCCCCCAGAGCCACCACGCAGTCATCGCTGTCCACGAAATCGGCGCCCAGCGAAACCGCGTGACCCAGTCCCTTGGGCGCACTCTGTCGGGTGTAGAAAAAGCGCGACTTTCCCTCAATATAGTCCAGGTCCGCCAGCATCGCCTCATTGCCGGCCTGTTTCAGCGCAGCCACGAGCTGGGGATCGGCATCGAAGTGGTCTTCGATTACCCGCTTGCGGCGCCCGGTGATGATGAGAATCTGGCGCAGGGCAGCAGCCTGCAATTCCTCCACCACGTGTTGGAGTATCGGCTTGCGTCCCACGGGCAGCATCTCTTTGGGCTGCGACTTGGTGGCCGGTAAAAGCCGTGTGCCCAACCCGGCGGCTGGGACAATTGCTTTGGTTATTGGTTGAGTCATGGGCTGATCTCCTTTTTGGAGATTGGAGATTGGAGGTTGGAGATTGGAGATTAGTGTTCCAACTTCCAACTTCCACCTTCTAATTTCCAATCTCTAAATTGCAAAAGGCGACAGGTGCTTTTCAAAGTGTGTCTCTAGCGCCGCGTAGTGCGCCTCTTCGTGCGCTGCCAGCACGCTCAGTATCTCCGCGCCAAACCGATCCAGCATTGAACCAAAGGTCACGTGCAACACCTGCCGCGCATCGAACTGGTCGAGCAGGGCAGAAAGATGTAAGTCAGCCAGGGTGTCCGGCGCTGGGATCCTGGCCAGTTCGGCTGAGACGTGGTAGGTGACGCGGTCTTCGGGGTAGCGCTCGATGGCATAGGCCAGGATCTGCCGGAACAGGGCCGGCTCCACTTGCGCCACCACGCGCAGGGCCTCCAAGTAGCTGGTGCCGGCCGTTTTGAGATGCACCAGCCCACGCGTGTGCCGGGCAATGATGGGATAGATGCTGAATTTGTCCGACCCAGAGTGGATGCTGAGCTTGTACGGCCCCAAGACACGGGCGATAGCGGCGTGCTTGGCGAGCTGCGACTCAAACTCATCCAAATCGCCGATGTAATCCACGCCCTTCTCGAAGCGGCCGATGTAGCGCGGGGCCAGGCTCACCCACTGCACGCCCAGCCGCCGAAGCTCGCTGGCGATGAAAAAGTGCTCCTCAATTGAGGTCGGCGTTTCCGTCTCGTCCACCGACATCTCCAGCTCGAACTCGGAAGCGGAAGCGGCGTTCTCGATTTGGGCGGCCAGGTGGCGGTACATGTGGACGGTGTGGGCAATGGCCCGGCCATACTTGGCGGCCGCTCGCGCCAGCGTGGTCTGGTCAAATTCCAGGGTGAAGCTTTCGACCTCAAAACGTTGGTTTAAGTAGCGCGCGTGCAATCCCTCCGTCGAGTCTTCCAACTGGTCCCACGGCAGGGCGTGGATTTTGTCCTTCAGCGCGTCCAGGGAGGCGGTGTGGGCCTCGTTGTCCACGTGATCGCCGGGGTCAACGGTGAAGAAGGTGTAGCCAGCCGCCACACAGAGGTCAATATCCTCGGTCGTCTTGAGGTGATCGGCGTCTGCGCCCCACGGCTTGCGCCAGCCCTCTTGAAAGATGCCCCACAGGGCATCGTCCATCACCTGCTGGGGGGTGCGGCCAGTGCGGGCGTTCTCGCGCATGGATTGCTGGGCGAAGATGGGAGCGATGCCAGTGGCTTTGCGCACGGCGCGGACATGGCCCGGCGTCGCCAGCCCCAACCGGTCGCCGCAGCCGGCCGAAGTTTGCAGCCCCAGGGGTTGTGGCCGCAGCCAGGGGAGTTTCTCGCGCAGGGCGGCTGCGTTGGCCGCCGTCAGCCGGCAAAGGGTGACGTTGCCCCGCTGTTCTCCTTCAAAGCCTACCGCGTTGCCCATGATGCCCAGGCACTTGCCCTCGTCGCTCTGGGCCAAAAAGCAGGTGGCGTCGTCGGCCTCCACCACCGAATTCAGATAGATCCTCAGGCCGGTCAGTTGTTCCAGTTTTTGGCTAGAGAGTAGATTGGGTTGGGTCATGATTCGAGTTGGCGCAAGTAAGCAATGCTCCGCTGGGCCGCCGTGTCGGCGTCGGGCAGGGGCATGAACTCGCCGGAGACGTAGCCCTGGTAGCCGGTGGCGAAGAGGGTGCCCAGGATGGACTCGAAGTTCAGGTGGCCCGCGCCGGGATACCAGCGGTTGGAGTCGGCCACGTGAAAGTGGAAGATGC
>CAZGKH010000389.1:0-4344 GCA_964525665.1 uncultured Anaerolineae bacterium
ACGAGCCCAAGGTGGTGGCCGAGGCCCTGGGAGGCCTGAGGCTGGAGATGGGCCAACGGTTGGGCCTGCGGGATGATAGTTTGCTGGCTTTTGCCTGGGTGCTGGACTTCCCACTTTTGGAGTGGAACGATGAGGAGGCGCGCTGGAGCGCCATGCATCACCCCTTCACCTCAGCCCTGGATGAAGACCTGCCTTTCCTGGAGACCGAGCCGGGCAGGGTGCGAGCCAAAGCCTATGACGTCGTCTGCAACGGCTGGGAGATCGGCGGCGGTAGCATCCGAATCCACCGCCGCGAGATGCAGGAAAGGATGTTCCAAGCCTTGGGGCTTTCCAAAGAAGAAGTGCAGGCCGAGTTTGGCCACCTCCTGGAGGCTTTCGAGTACGGGGCTCCGCCTCATGGCGGTATTGCTCCGGGCATAGATCGTCTGGCGATGCTTCTGGCTGGCGAGCACAACATCCGCGAGGTGATGGCCTTCCCCAAGACCCAGCGAGCCGAGGACCTCACCTTTGGTGCTCCATCATCCATATCGGAGCGACAGTTGGTGGAGCTGCATTTGCGATTGGCGGAGGAAGAACCTTAAAATCCTGAGGAATGGCTTGCGGCCCCCTCAAAAAGATTGGTTTGGACTTGCCTTTTTTAGGATTTTGTGGTAAGATACTGGTGGCAATAAATACCCTGCTGTGTTCGTGATGCGTAGCGAGAGTTTTGAGCCAACACTTAAAATAACGGGAATTGGAACTCTGGAGGGGATGCGTTAGCCACAATAGGTGAGGCAGAGCCGACAGGTAGATTCCCACCTGCGAAAGCAGGTTCAAAACACTGGTACCACACGGCATAGCGGGGATACTTGAAAAGCAGCCACCAGGGTTTACCTGGTGGCGCTTTTTGTATGAGAGGATGATGAGAGTGAAGACCATAGCTTTGGTTGCGCACGACGGCAAGAAGGCCGACTTGGTGGCTTTTGCCACTTTCAATCGTGAAAAACTATCAGAATACTACCTGGTAGCCACGGGTACTACCGGCACACTCTTGAAAGAGAAGGTGGGTCTTGAAGTAGAGTGTGTGCTGTCGGGACCGTATGGGGGTGATGCGCAGATCGCTGCTCGCGTGGCTGAAGGGGCAATAGATGGCGTGTTCTTCTTGGTGGATCCGCTGGATAAACACCCCCATGACCCCGATATTCAGACCCTCCTACGGGCTTGCAACGTGCACAACGTGCCTATCGCCACCAATGTTGCCACCGCCGATCTGATCATTTCCAACAATGCCTTGTGAACGAAGGCTGCATTTTAGGAGGCATGTGTCATGCTGAAAGAGAGAGTCGCCGACGACATCTACGTCTTCACCAGCGAGTTATATGTCAAGGGAATGGCTGGGGCCATATTCACCTCGCAGGGGGTAGCCGTTATTGATACGCTGCTCTTTCCGGAGGAAACAAGCGAGCTTCTGGATCTGGTGCGGCGAAAGAGCAGAAGCAAGGTGCTCTATGTGATAAATACCCATTCCCACTCCGATCATGTTTACGGCAATTATCTATTTGAGGGGGCCGAAGTGATTGCCCACGAGCTCTGTCGCCAGACCCTGCAGAAGCACGGTGAGGAAGGCTTGAATGAAGCCAAGGAGCGAATCCTCGAGCTGGCCGAGGTGCAACTGCGTCTGCCCTCTATAACCTTCACCAAGGAGTTGACCCTGCGACTGGGCAACAAGACTCTGCGGTTGATGCACAGGCCCGGCAATACGCCCGATTCGATAGTAGTCTACATAAGAGAGGATAAGGTGCTTTTTGCTGGCGATACTGTTATGCCTGTGCCCTACATCGTGGATGGTGATCGGTTGGAGTTGATGGAATCTTTGCGAGCCATCGGGAAGCTGACTATGGACAACATTGTGCAGGGACACGGCGGCGTGATCCTGCGAGGTGAGGTCAAGGCGACCCTGAAGAGCAGTATCGCTTACTTAGATACTATCTATGAGCGTGTGCAGCGGGAGGTAGAGGCCGGAGCGTCGAAGGATGAGCTCAGGCGGATAGGCATTGAGGACTGCGGCAAGTCTCGTATCCCCCTCGATGGCATGGTGCAGGACTTGCACCGTGCCAACCTGGAGGTGCTCTACGATCAGTTGACGTCCCGTGAGAAGTGATAGGACAGCGATGAAGGCCGTAGACGAGATTCTAGCAGCCATTGCTGCCTTGAGTGATATGAAGAAAAGGGAGCTTTTTGAAGAGCTTTCTTTCGTGGAAGGATTCCCGAGGCCAGGAGAGGTGTCTGAAGCTCGCAAACCCACTTTGACTTTCGATGCGAGCCAGTTAGATGGACAACCTGATTACGTTTTGGTCTTCGATGGGGGGAGTTTTGGCAACCCAGGCTCTGGCTATGGCAGCTATGCTGTGATCAGAATCGGCGATGGCAACAAGCGGGTGGTGCGGCTCGAGTTTGGTGGGGAGATGACCAACAATGAGGCGGAATATGATTCGCTGATCGCTGGCCTGAGTGATCTGAGCCAGAGGCTAACGGAGGCGAATCAGAACCCCTCGGAATTCTCCATCGAAGTGAGGGGCGATAGCAGCTTGGTCATCAACCAGGTCAGCGGGACCTGGAAGGCCAGAGATGAGCGCATGAGATCTCGACGCGACGAGGTGCGGGAGTTGTTGGGTCGTTTCGCTGCTTTCCGTCTAGTGCTTCAGCCCCGTCAGGAGAGCGTGAGGATATTGGGGCATTAACTTGACAAATCATCGTTTCTGTGCTATATTCTCTCGAAAGCGATGATGGAGACGAGTAGGTGAGGGGTATCGCTCAGCGAGTCCGGGATAGGTGGGAGCCGGATGCGGGAACCTCGCCGAAAATCCCTCCGGAGCTGTCAGCCGAAAACCGGCTTATGGCATATAGCAGATGGCAAATCACTATCGGCCATAAGCCAATGAGTAGACCTGACCGGGCTCGTCCTCCGTTACATGGATGGGGGTATGAATACGTACCTCACGGAGTGGGTGGCAACACCAATTAGGGTGGTACCGCGGGAGTCCGGGCTCTCGTCCCTTGGGGATGAGAGTCTTCGTTTTTGTGGGAGAGGAGTCTATGTCGCAAGTGGTCATTCGTCAGGCGACTCGGAAAGACGTGGGAGGAATCTTGCCTCTCTGGAATGACATGATGGATTATCACGCTGCGCTGGACGCGCGGTTTCGGCCCGCGCCCGATGGGGAGGAGCATTGGGCCAAAGTTCTGCGTTCTTGGTTGCGAGATGGCGACTGCTGCGTCCTGGTCGCCGATGCCGAAGAGCGACTGGTGGGCTACATCGTCGGTCTGATGCGCGAGAATCCGCCCGTGCTCCTGCCGCCTGCTTATGGCCTCGTCTCCGACATCTGCGTGGCCCCGGCCTGGCGTCAGCAGGGTATCGGCCGCCGTCTCTTCGAGGCCCTTAAGGGTTGGTTCAAAGAGAAAGGTCTGTCTGAAATCCAGCTAAATGTGGCCCACGGAAACCATGTCTCCCAGGCCTTCTGGCGGGCGGTGGGATGCGAAGATTACATGGATCGTCTATGGTTTGGGCTTTAAGAGCTCACTCGAAAGCGCTCCAAGCGGACGCTAGTCCGCGTCGGTGGGGCGGTGGACTAGCGTCCACCGTGAGCTCAAAAAAACGGAGGGGATTCGTGACTGATTTGCTCTATTTGACTAATTGCTATCTGAAAGAGTTCGAAGCTACGGTAGTGGCGGCTGAGGGGGATCGTGTGGCTCTGGACCGTACCGCCTTCTATCCTGGCGGCGGAGGGCAGTCGGCCGATTTGGGCAGGCTGCTGTGGAATGGCGGCGAGGCCCAGGTGGTCAAGGTCAAGAAACAAGGCGGCCAGGTGTGGCATACACTGGACATCGGGCCACTGCCCGAGGGCACGCAGATCAGGGGTGTGCTGGATTGGGAGCACCGCTACAAGTTCATGCGCACCCACACCGCGCTGCACATCCTCTGCGGCGTCATCTGGCGCGACTACGGCGCGCTGGTGACGGGAGGCAACATGAAGCCGCTGGCGGCCCGCATGGATTTCGAGCTGGAGCACATGAGCGTTGACTTTGCCCAGGAGGTGGAGGAGAAGATCAACGCCGAAGTGGCCGCGGCCCGGCCAGTGAAGATCTGCATCCTGCCCCGCGAGGAAGCCTTCCAGATCCCCGACCTCATCCGCACCAAGATCAACCTGCTGCCGGAGAGCATCCGAGAGGTGCGTGTGGTGGAGCTCGAGGGGCTGGACATGCAGGCCGACGGTGGAACCCACGTGGCCAACACGAGCGAGGTAGGAACGATTCACGTGGTGGGCCACGAGAGCAAAGGCCGCATCAACAAGCGGTTGCGGATTGCGT
>CAZGKH010000390.1:0-4304 GCA_964525665.1 uncultured Anaerolineae bacterium
AGAACTTGCGGCTGATGTCTGCTCGATCGTGAGGACAGAGTACGTGGGCACTGGACACGAGGCTAAGTTCGGCTTCTCCGTCAAGGTAGCGGTCGGGGGCGGCGACATTGACATGACAGCCAGCTTCTTCGAGCAAGGGGAGTTGCTCCAGGGAGAGGAGGCCGACACCGTCAACGTCACGGCCAGGATCTACCTGCCGATGCTGTTCAAGACCTACACCTACGTCGCACCGTCCAAGATCACCATCCTGCACACCAACGACTTCCACGGCAACCTGGAGACCGACTACAAAGGTCGTGGTGGCTCGGCCTACATGGCTGGCATGCTCAGCGACATCAGGGATGAGGTCGGGGAGGATAACGTATTCCTGCTGGATGCTGGCGACGTCTATCTGGGTGCGGCGCCCATCTCCCAGTTGCTGCTGGGCGAGAGCACCATTGACATCTACAACATGCTGGAGTACGATGTGGCCGCCTACGGCAACCACGAGTTCGATAAGGGGCAGGATGTGCTGCAGACGCGCACAACGCAGTCCAACTTCCCGTGGGTCAGCGCCAACATCGTGATCTCCGGCACCAACTGGGAGCATCCCACATGGACTGAGCCCTACGTCATCCTGAGCAAGGGTGAGGTGGACCTGGGCGTCATCGGTCTGACCACCGACGAGACCCCGCTGGTCACCCTCAAGGGTACCACGGAAGGGTTAGAGTTCAAGGACCTAACCGAGGCCGTGCTTCACTACTACGACGAGGTCATGGCGCAGGCCGATGCCCTGGTTGTCCTGGCTCACATGGGCACCGAGGATAGCGGGCCGTACAAGGGCCTCAAGACCGTGGCCCAGGAGCTGATTGATGCCGGCAAGCCGGTGGACCTGATGATCGGTGGGCATACGAACGAGAAGCTCTTCGATCCGGTGATGGTCGGCGACACGGCCATCGTCATGGCTAACTACAAAGGCCGTTACCTGGGTCGGGCCGACGTGAGCATTGACTTCGACACCAAGGAGATCACCGTTGACAACTACGAGTTGATCACCATCAACAACGAGCTCACGCCGGATCCTGACGTGGAGACGCGGGTGGCCTACTGGGCCGAGCAGGTGGCACCCATCATCGAGCAGGTGGTGGGCTACACCAACGTCAGCCTGGAGCGGGACTACAACGCCGAGTCCAACATGGGCAACTTGGTCACCGACGGCATGCTCTGGAAAGCCGACCAGTACGACGACGGTGAGGTCAACGGCTCGGTGGACATCGCCTTCACCAATCCCGGCGGCCTGCGGGCGGACATCCAGATCCCGCTTGGCGCTACCCTGCCCTTTACCCTCACCTGGGGCGACACCTTCAACGTCATGCCCTTCGGCAACATGCTGTACCTGATGGACCTGACGGGCGCTCAAGTTCAGGAGTTGCTGGACCAGGCGGCCAAGTTGTACAAGGGCATCCTCCAGACCTCTGGGGCCCAGTGGTACTGGTACAACGACTGCGACTGCGATGCCCCCACCAACTGGGGTGCCTATGGCGCGACGGTAGATGGAGAGCCGCTGGATCCTGAGGCGACCTATCGAGTGGTGACCAACGACTTCCTGGCAGGCGGTCAGGATGGCTGGGTGACCTTCGCCGACGGCACCAACCGCTGGAACACCTACTACGACATGCAGGAAGGGGTCAACGACTACATCGTATGGTACAACGCCAACGTGGGGCCCATTGACCACCAGGTCGAGGGGCGCATCGTCAAGATGGACAAGCTGATCACCATCCTGCACACCAACGACACCCACGGTACCTGGCCTGCCACCTCTTACTACAGTACCCTCGAAGGCTTTGCCTACCTGGCCACGGGCATCGCGGCGGAGCGGGCCAAGAACCCCAACACCCTGCTGCTGGATGCAGGTGATACCTTCCAGGGGAACGCCTTCGCGCAGTACTTCCGGAACTCCGCCACCAACCCCATCGCGGGCGGACTGAACCTGCTGGAGTACGACGCCATGACCCTGGGCAACCACGAGTTCAACTTCGGCAAGGATACCTTCGCCACGATGTTGGGGCAGGTGGACTTCCCGATTCTGGGAGCCAACGTGGAAGATGATGGCACCTACGGCTTCATCACCGACAACGTGCAGGACTACATCACGTTGGATGTGGATGGAGTGGATGTGGCCGTCTTAGGCGTGACCAACCCAGAAGTGCCTCTCTACGAGTTGCCGAGCAACATCGCGGGCCTGACCTTCTATCCGGCCACTTCCACGGCCCAGTCGTTGGTAACGCAGATTCAGGCAGCCGATGATCCGGACCTGATGATCGCCCTGACCCACATCGGGTACGATGTGTATAAGGGGAGCAACGACAAGGACAAGGCCATGGCTGAGCAAGTGCCAGGCATAGACGTGATCATAGGCGGGCACAGCCACACCAAGCTCGACCCGGCGGTCATGGTCACTTCCGACGTCAACCCGACCGGGACGCTGGTCGCCCAGACGGGAGCGTACGCGGCAACTCTGGGGAAGATCAACGTGGGCCTCGCCAGCAACGACGCCGGCGGCTACGATGTGGTGTTCCGGGAAGGGTATCTGCTGCCAGCGAATGACGTGAGCACAGATGCTGACATGCTTGCCTATCTGGCTCCCTTCGAGGCCGAGTTGGAGGCTTACACCAGCACAGAGATCGGCCAAACCACTGCCCCGATTGACGGAGCGGAAGCCTATACTGAGGAGACCACCAGCGCTAACCTGCAGGCGGATTCAGCGGTGTATGAGCTGACTCAGAATGGGATCACCGTGGACTTCCACCTCTCTGGCGCTATGACCAACAAGAGCATAGCGGCGGACGCCACGGTGGCCAATCCCGTCACGCTGACCGTGGACGACATGTACACGCTGATGAAGTACGAGAACTCGCTGCTTGCGATGCAGATGAACGGGCCGCAACTCAAGGCCGTCCTCGAGCGCGCGTACCGCAACTACTACTACTACAAGTACGTAGATGGTTACGGCGGCTACTCGCACTACACCACGTGTATGCTGGACATCAACGCGGGCGGCGTGATCACGTACACAGACACGTATCCCACCGAGCCTGATGGAAATAACGTCGTGGGGCTGGCCTTCAACGGTACGGTAGTGGACTTCACCGACGCGGACACCTACTACAACGTATCCACCGTCAACTACCTGGCGGCTGGCTCGTGTAACTTCAACGACGACGGCGTGACCCTCTGGCCGCTGGATCAGATGACTGCCGACACGCAGTACTACGTGCGCGATTCCGTGATTGACTACATCACGGCTCAGGGCACCATCTCACCGGCGGTCGAAGGACGTCTGGTGTTCCAGACTGGCGAATAACGTTTGCCGTTGTTGGCAATACAAAAGAAGCCATCGAGACGTGAGTCTCGATGGCTTCTTTGCACTATTACTGATCACTGCACACTGATTACTGCATACTGACTCTGCTCAACCCCACCACCAGCATGTCCAAAGCCAAGACATCGCTCATCTTTCCGGTCTTGATGGCCACGTCGGTGTCCAACAACCTCCGATAGATGGTCTCCAACTGCTCCATGGAGAAAGTCATCGCCTGGCGCATCGTTTTCTTGACCACGAAGGGATGTAGCTTCAGCTTGGCAACCATTTCCTGCTGGCTCAGCCCTCGCCCGCTCAGTTCTTTCACCTGGATCATGATCCTGAACTGGCGGACGATCATGCCCAGTAATCTCAGGGGATGCTCTCCCTCGTCTAGCAATTGGTGCAGCAGCCGGACCGCCCGCCGGCCATTGCCCTGACCCAAAGCGTCTACCATCTCGAAGACGCTGGCTTCCTTGACATAGCTGACCAATAGGTGAACATCGTCCTTGCCGATGGGACGCTCCTGGTCTACATAGACGACCAGCTTCTCGATCTCCTGATCCAACAGCCGCAAATCGTTGCCCACAAAGGCGGCCAGGGTTTCAACGGCTGCGGGGCTGATCTGCCCTCCTTTCTTCTTCACCCGCTCCTTGATCCAATGGCTCAGCGCCTTCTTCTTGGGGGACTTGAACTCCTTGACGTGCCCGTGCTCATCGGTCAGGGCCAAGCGATGAACGGGGTTGCTTTTGCCGATAGACTTGTTTTCAACGAAGACCAGGCGCGTGGTCTCTGGCAGGCGCTTTAAGTATTGGGTCAGCTTCTCCAAATACTTCTTCCGCCGGGCTGGTAGCGCCTGCTTCTTTCCTTTGGACGAGAGGCTGGTGAGGAGCCCCTCCACAATAACCAGCCGCCGTTCGGCCATAAAGGGGACAGAATCGCAGACGTGTTGAAGCTCACC
>CAZGKH010000391.1:0-4302 GCA_964525665.1 uncultured Anaerolineae bacterium
CCTCGATGCGCCCGTCCTGAATGATGGCCAGCCCCGCCGAGTCGTAGCCACGATACTCCAGGCGCTTCAGCCCCTCAACAATGATGAGTGTGGCCTCACGCGGGCCAACGTAACCTACTATTCCACACATTTTAGCCTCCTGTCAAAACCCTTAGGGTCTGAGGACTGTTTGAGCAGCGGTCAGGCCTGCGCCGGCCTCGAACTCGTAGCCAGCCCGGGCTAGCCCCTGTTCGATGGCTCCTACGGTGGTCAGGATATCGGACGCGCTGACCGCGCCCATGTGCCCGATGCGGAAGTAGCGGGCCTTGATGGCCGGATGCAGGCCGCCGGCCAAGATGACTCCCGCTTCTTTGATGTGTCCCAGCACCGTGCGGTCAACCCCGTCAGGGAAATAGGGGGCGGTCAGGGTGGTGGCTGTTTTGTCGGGAGACACCGGCACCTGCTTCAGTCCCAAGGCAGTAATCGCTGCCTTGAAAGCCTCGCTCAGCCAACGATGGCGAGCGAAGCGGGCCTCCATCCCCTCGTCCAGGATCTGGCCCAGGCTCACGTTGAGGGCCCAGATGAGGTTCACCGGCGGCGTGCCGAAATAGCGGGGTTGCCGGGCCTCGGTGCTTTCCATGATGGGCAACCATCGGGTCCAGTCGGCGAAGAAGTTGGCCACCGGGGTCTCGCGGCTGCGGAAAGCATCCAACGCCCGTGGCCCGGCCACCACCAGGGCCAGGCCCGGCGGCACGCCGATAGCCTTCTGAGAAGCGGTGAGCGCGAGATCAATGCCCCACTCCTCCTGGCGCATCTCTTCGCCGGCCACCGCGCACACGCCGTCCACCACGACCAGCACGCCGTGCTCGCGCCCCAATGCGGCGAAGCCCTTCATGTCCGCGCCCACAGCGGTGGAGGTGTCCACGTGGGTGACGGTCATCAGTTTGTAATTGTCCGCTTGCAGCGTGGCCTCCACCTTTTCCAGGGCAGGCGCGTCACCGATGGCCGGAGCCCGCACGTGGGTTACGGCTGCGCCGTAGCGCTCCAGGATGTCGGCGAAGCGGTCGCTGAAGTAACCGGTGTTCACCACCAGGGCCTTGTCGCCTGGCTCGATGAGGTTGGCGGCAGCGGTGTCCATAGCCAGCGTGCCGGAGCCAGCGATGACGAAGGGCTGCCCGCTGGGGCACAGGAACACCTGGCGCAGTCGCTCCAGTGCCTGGCCGAAGACCTCGATGAAATTGGGGGCCACGTGGCTGGTGGTGGCCATACCCATCGCCCGCAGCACTTCCGGGGTGAACTCGATGGGGCCGGGAATCATGAGCAGTTTTCTGTCTTTCATCGTCTGTACCTACCTTTCTTGAATTGTAAGCCCAGCGCTGGAGCACTGGAGCGCACAAGATTCGACCAACTCCCCCAGCGTCCCCGCCACCTCGACCCTGACCCCCAGCCTCTTCCCTATCGCGGCTGGACTCATGTCGTCGAGGGTCAGCTCCCCTGAGGCGTCGAACATGGCCCGTGGGAGGAACACGAGATCGCCCAAGTCGCGTCCCCGTAAGGCCCCGACCACGTCCTGCCCCGTGAGGAGCCCCGAAACGGTCACCGTCGGCCCGAAGAAGTGGTTCTCCACCGGCACAGCCTCAATCGCCACGCCAGATAGCTCTGCGGCTTTCCTCTTTAACACTGGCGCTATCAGCGTCCCGCAGGCCAAGGTAACCTTCCGAACCCAAAACTCGCAACCCGAAACCCGAAACTCTTCGTCCAAGAAGACCCTGGTCAGCCCCACCCCGTTCTCCAATTGGGGAAAGCCATCGTACTCTTCAGCCGGGGGCGCTTCCAGGCCAGCCAGCAGGTACCACTCGTCGGAGGCGTAAACCAGGCCGAGGCCGTGCTGGCGGCGGTACTCTTGCTGCCAGACTCCGATCTGAGCGACGATTGGCTCCGCTTCCTCAGGCCCGTAGGTGCGGAAGGGGCAACGGTGGTACTTGGTGAGGCCCAGCGGGACAACGGCGATGGATTGCACGGTCGGATAGAGGTCGGCTAGATCGGTCACGGTGCGGGCCAAGTTCTGGCCGTCGTTTAGATCGGGGATGAGGACGATCTGGGCGTGAAGCTGGATGCCCAGCCCCCCTAGCCGTTTCAATTGCTCCATGACGTTGGGAGCGGTGGGGCTGCCCAGGATGCGGCGACGCAAAGCCGGGTCGGTGGCGTGGACGGAGACGTAGAGGGGGCTGAGTCGCTGCTCGGCCAGGCGAGTCCAGTCATCCTCAGTGAGGTTGGTCAAAGTGATGAAGTTGCCGAACAGGAATGAATAGCGGTAGTCGTCGTCCTTAATGTAGAGGGAGCGCCGCATCCCCTGTGGCATCCCCTTGAGAAAACAGAATTCGCAGCGATTGTTGCAGCGGCGAAGGCCATCGAAAGTCGGCTCGGTGAACTCAAGGCCTAGCTCTTGATCGTAGTCCCGCTCCACCTCGTAGACGATGCGCTCTCCAGCACGTTCTGCCCTGTAGTTAGTACCTACAGGACTAACTGCGACCAACTCCAGTTCCTCCTCAGCCCCGTAGAATCGGCAATCAATGACGTCGCGCAGAAGGTGGCCGTTGATGGAGAGGAGCATGTCGCCAGGCTGCAAGCCAAGCTCGGCCCCGATACTGCCCGCGCGCACCTCCGCGATCATCCCGCCTCTAGCCAACGGCTACCGTCCTTTCTCGCCGCTGGGCCCCTCGGCAGGCTCAGGACGTAGCAGGTTGCTGGAACTGCCCGGTGGAAAAGCGAGATACTCCTCAGTGGCCGAGTCGAGGTCGCTGTAGATACCCCTGCGTTCAGGTGGTAACAGGGAGGCCATTTGATACATCCCCTCCTCGGTCATCTTGCTCATGATCTCCCGCCTGGCCCTCTTCTGTCCAGAGGAAAAGCGAAATGGCTTGCCAATGACTATCTTGATGGGGGTTCGGCGCAGTCTCGATAGATTAGCCCAGAAGTGCTCCCCTCCTATAATGGCCATGAGCAACACAGGAGCATCGGCACGCAGAGCGATGAAGGTCATGCCATCGTGGCCTCTCTGCAATTGTCCGTCGCCGCTTCTTGTGCCTTCGGGAGCCATGAGCAATGCCTTGCCGCTGGCTAGCACCTCCAGGGAGTGACGGATGGCCTGGCGGTCCACTTCGCCCCGGCGCACGGGGAAAGCGCCATAGAGCCTGGTTACAATGCCAAATAGGGGGTGGCGGAAATTCTCGATCTTGGACATTATCACCAGCTCCCGAGGCATCACTGCGCTAGCTAACCCCGGGTCGAGAAAATTGGTGTGGGTCATCGCCAGGATCAACGGCCCCTCAAGGGGCACGTTCTCCAAGCCAACGACCTCCAACTTGAGGAGGATCTTAGCTAGGCCCCGGACGACAGAGTTACACAAATGAAGAGTCCACATCTTTCATCATTGATAGACCTCTTGCTGCTCCACAGCCCGTCCCCGGGCGGCGCCGGAAACCCACCCCGAAGACGGGGCTTGCGAGCGGCTCCATAAGTTGCTCCGAAGCCCGTCCCCGGGCGTCTTTGAGTGACTCGACCGGACTGCTGTTCCCAGTGACGCCCCGAAGACGGGGCTTGCGAGCGAACATACACAACGCGCCACAATCATACCAGCCATGGCCGCACATCATCAACTAGAATGTTCGGCTCCTGCCCACGATCATAGAAGCACGCACTAGAATAGCGGTAGTCAGCACGATCAGCTACCAGATTCCAGCCTTTGTTGATGGGGTTATTGTGTGTGTACTCCACCTTTTCACGCAAGAACTCGACACTGTACACGTTTTTGGCCTCTGTTTTCTGCCAAATGCGGTGATTCTTGCCCAGTTTGGCATGTGCGGCAAAGACAGTCAGCCAATCGTCTCGCCCTTCGCGACGCAGCACCTTCAGGATCTCATGAGCGGTGTAGGAAGCAAAGGACTCCAGTACATCGGAGATTTCAAACGGGTCACGTGGTTTGCCGATCCAGTGCAGGTGGGTGGGCATCACTACGAAAGCGAACAAGAGAATCTGCTCCTGCTCACAGTGCCATTGCAATGAGTTCAACACGATAGATACGTATTGGTGGTGCGCAAACAGGGGTTGCCATTCCACGAGCGTACTCGTCACGAAGTAGAGGTGAGTTGGGTCGTGCACAGATTTGAAGGTCATTGGATGTCTCCCTTCTTGCTCCACAACCCGCCCCGGGCGTCCTTGAGTGTTCCGCAGTGACGCCCCGAGGACGGGGCTTGCGAGCGGAGGGGAGGGCTCGCGAGCGGAGGGGACGGGGTCTGGACTGCTGTTCCACAGTGATACTTG
>CAZGKH010000392.1:0-4291 GCA_964525665.1 uncultured Anaerolineae bacterium
GGGCTGGTCAGCAACCGTTTTTCCGCAGGCTGCCGTCTTAGCTTGATGCGTATGGGCGAGGATGCTCCTTGATAGCAGTCTTGCTGTAGAAAGTGCAAGAACTTTCCGCAGGTTACAGAGATTCAGGACGGAGGCGGATTGTGCGTTACATCGTTGTCGAAACCGAGTACTGCAAGGGGTGTGAGCTGTGCATATCCGCCTGTCCCGAACACGTTATCGCCTTATCGGAGGGACTCAGCTCTCGCGGCTACCACACCGCCGTGCTCACCGACGCCGAGAACTGCACCGGCTGCTGTTTCTGTGCCCAGGTCTGCCCCGATGCGGCTATCGAGGTCTATCTAGCGAACGACGAGGAGCGCCATGACGGTTAGGAATCGCCGAGAGTTGATGAGAGGAAACGAAGCACTGGCCGAAGCTGCTATCCAGGCCGGGTGCCGCTGCTTCTTCACCTACCCCATAACGCCCGCCACCGAGATTCTGGAGTACATGGCGGTGCGTATGCCAGAAGTGGGCGGCGTCTTCTTGCAGCCGGAGAGCGAGCTAGCCGCCATCAATATGTCCCTGGGGGCAGCGTGCGCCGGCAAGCGGGTGATGACGTCGTCGTCAAGCCCCGGGATCAGCCTGATGCAAGAAGGCATTTCGGCCCTGGCTGCCTCCCAATTGCCGTGTGTCATCGTCAATATCATGCGCGGCGGCCCTGGGTTGGGCACCATTCCGCCGGCGCAGGGGGACTATTTCCAGGCCACCAAAGGCGGCGGCAACGGCGACTATCGCCTGATTGCCCTGGCCCCGGCATCGGTGCAAGAGATGGCCGACCTGACAGTGCTGGCTTTCGATCTGGCGGATAGGTATCGCAATCCGGCCATTATACTGGCCGACGGCATGGTGGGGCAGATGATGGAGCCGGTCGTCTGGCCGGAGATCACCCCCGACGTGCCGCAGAAGGGGTGGGCCACCACGGGAGCGGCCGGTCGAGAGCGCAATCTCATCCTCGCCGCGCCCGTGGACGTTCCCGGCTTGATCGAACTGAACAAGTCTTTGGCTGCCAAATACGCCGAGATCGCCGCCAAAGAGCAGCGCTGGGAAGCGTACCTGGCCGACGACGCTGAGATCGTCCTGGTGGCGTTTGGGACGGCGGCCCGAGTTGCGATGGAGGCGGTCGAGGAGGCGCGGGCCGAGGGCCTGCCCGTGGGCCTGATTCGACCCATCACGCTGTGGCCCTTCCCCCAACGGGCCATGGAGAATCTGCCAGCCGCCAGGGGCATCTTGACAGTAGAGATGAGCAATGGCCAGATGGTAGAGGACGTATGCCTGGCCGTCAACGGTCGCATTCCCGTCCGCTTCTATGGCTTCGGCGGGGGGTGGGTGCCGGACGCCGAGTCGGTGAGACAAGTCATTGACGGTCTATACAAGGAGCTGTGCCAATGAGTGCTAGCAAAACGCGCAAGCTATTTGTTAGACCTTCTTCGCTGATGGGGTTGCCTTTCGCCTATTGCCCCGGTTGTAGCCACGGGATACTCCACCGTCTCGTCGCGCAGGCTCTGGATGATTTGGGCCTCCGCGAGCGGGCCATCGGGATCACGCCGGCCGGCTGCTCAGTGCGCATGTGGCGTTACTTTGATTGCGACATGACTCAAGCCCTGCATGGTCGTGGCCCGGCCCTGGCCACCGGCTTGAAGCGCGCGCTCCCCGACCGGGTCGTGTGGGTCTATCAAGGCGACGGCGACATAGCGGCCATCGGCATGGCCCACATCGTACACGCGGCGGCCCGGGGCGAGCGAATCAGCGTTTTCTTTTTGAATAACGGTTGCTTCGGCGCTACGGGAGGACAGATGGCGCCCACTACCCTGATCGGCCAATCCACCACGACCAGTCCTCAGGGCCGCGATCCGAGCTGGGCCGGCTATCCCATCCGCATGGCCGAGTTGCTGGCAGGGCTGGACGCCCCGGCCTACGTTGCGCGCGTCGCTCTTTTTGGCCCGGCCAAGATCAGGCAGGCTCAGCGAGCGGTGCGCAAAGCCTTTGAGGTGCAGATGGCCGGGGAGGCATTCTCCCTGGTCGAGGTTCTGGGGGTATGCCCGATAAACCTGCACCTCACTCCCCAGGAAGCCGTAGCCTGGGGGGAGGAAAACATGTCGTACTATCCGCTGGGTGAATTCAAAACGCCGTAAGGAGTACCACGTGAAGAGGAGCGTCATCATAGCTGGCTTTGGAGGGCAGGGGTTGCTGTTCGCCGGCAAGGTTCTGGCGTATGCCGCCATGCTAGAGGGGCTGGAAGTGACCTGGCTGCCGTCTTACGGTCCCCAGATGCGCGGCGGGACTGCCAACTGCACCGTCATCGTCTCAGACCGCCCTGTGCGCTCGCCCATCGTGCGCCATCCCACCGACGTCATCGCGCTCAATCAACCATCTCTGGACAAATTCGCGCCCACCACGCGAGCCGGCGGTGTAGTCATCACCAATTCTTCAATGGTCAGCGGCTGGCCCTCGCGAACGGATATGCAAGTGTTCGAGGTTCCTGCCAGTCAAATCGCCGAGCGGTTGGGGGCCGTTCGGGTGGCGAACCTCGTCGCCCTGGGCGCTTACGTGGGCGTCACGGGCCTCGTCTCCCAAGAATCTATCAAGGCCGCGCTGGCCAGGGTGATCCCGGACTCACGCGCTAATCTGCGCGCCCTCAACGCTGCCGCCTTTCAGGAAGGTATGAAGTCTGTCGCCGAGGAGGATTAGTGATGCATTCTCGAGCCGAACCATTCTACGGGCCAGACGACCTGGACGCCTTTGACTATGAAAGGGACCTGGGAGACCCCGGACAGTACCCTTTCACGCGGGGCATCTACCCGACTATGTACCACGGTCGGGTCTGGACCATGCGGCAATATGCCGGGTTCGGCACGGCCGAGGAGTCCAACGCCCGCTACAAGTTTCTCCTGGAGCAGGGCCAGTCGGGGTTGAGCGTGGCGCTGGATCTGCCCACCCAACTGGGGCTTGACTCCGACGACCCGCTGGCCGAAGGGGAAGTGGGGAAGGTCGGCGTGGCCATTGATACGCTGAAGGATATGGAAATCCTGTTTGATGGCTTGCCGATTGACAAGGTGAGCACATCCTTCACCATCAACGCCCCGGCCGCCATCCTGCTGGCCATGTACATCGTCGTGGCAGAGAAACAGGGCCTATCGTCCCACAAGCTCAGGGGGACGGTTCAAAATGACATCCTCAAAGAGTACGTCGCGCGCGGGACGTGGATCTTTCCGCCGGAGCCTTCCATCCGCCTGATCGTTGATACCATCGAGTACTGCGCGCAGCACGCGCCCAGGTTCTACACCATCGGCATCAGCGGCTACCATATCCGCGAGGCAGGGGCGACGGCGGTGCAGGAACTGGCCTTTACCTTGGCCAATGCCCTCGTCTATGTCCGGGCAGCCCTCGACCGTGGCCTGGACGTTGATGATTTCGCCCCCCGTCTCAGTTTCTTCTTTAGTGCTCACAACAACTTTTTTGAAGAGATTGCCAAGTTCCGGGCGGGCAGAAGGCTGTGGGCCAGGATAATGAAAGAGAGATTTGGGGCCTGTAATCCGAAATCCTGGGGGTTGAGGTTTGGTATCGGGTGTGCTGGCAGCACGTTGCGGGCTGAACAGCCGCGCAATAACGTGGTGCGGGTGGCTTACGAGGCCATGTCCGCGGTGCTGGGAGGGGCCCAGTCGGTTTTCACCTGTGCCTGGGACGAACCCTTTGCCCTACCCAGCGCGGAATCGGCCCAACTGGCCCTGCGCACCCAACAGATCCTCGCCTACGAGACAGGCATCAAGGACGTCGTTGATCCTCTGGCAGGCTCCTACTACGTGGAGTCTTTGACTAACCAGTTGGAGGAAGAAACCAGGAAGCTGATGGATGATATTGAGAGCCAGGGTGGCATGATCCCGGCCATCCGCAGTGGACGCATCCAGAAGATGATCCTCGACCAGGCATACAAAGAGCAAATGGAAATCCAGTCCGGGGAGCGAGTGATCGTCGGATTCAACCGGTTTCAAAGCGACGAGGGCAGGAGGAAACTCGACCTGGGCCGGCCCGGCTCGGAGCATCTCCAAAAGCAAGTGGAGCGACTCCATCGGGTGAGAGCTGAGCGCGACGATAGCAGTGTCCAGAAGGCCCTGTCTGAATTGCGCCAGGCGGCACAGGGAGAAGAGAATGTGATGCCGTACTTGATGGAGGCCGTCAGGCAGTACGCAACACTGGGTGAGATGACCGCACTTCTGAAAGAGGTCTTTGGGGAATTCAGGGAACCGGTCAGTAT
>CAZGKH010000393.1:0-4276 GCA_964525665.1 uncultured Anaerolineae bacterium
TACGGGACGAGCGGGGGGTCTCTGAGGTGGTCAACCAACTGGCCCGTGGCGACTACTTCGGCGAGCTGGCCTTGCTGCGGGACGCCCCGCGCAGCGCTACCTGCCGGGCCACGCTACCGACGGAGGTGCTGTCCCTGACACGGCAGGACTTCGACCGGCTGGTCAAGGCCCGCTTCGCCCTGCGGGAGAAGGTGGATCGTTCCATCGCCCGGGCCGATCTGCTACGGCGAATACCTCTCTTTGCCGAACTGGATAGCTTGCAGATTCAGCTCATTGCCGCCCAACTGAGGGAAGAGGCATACGAGCCCGGTTCGGTCATCATCCGCCAGGGGGAGATCGGAGAGACCTTCTACGTGATCGAGTCGGGGCGGGTGCAGGTGTCAGTGGCCCAGGATGGGGAGGAGAGGGTGATCGCCGAGCGGGGGCCGGGCGAATACGTCGGTGAGATCGCTCTGCTGCTCAAGGTGCCGCGCACGGCCACGGTCGAGGCCCTGACACCCACCCGCCTGCTGGCTCTGCACAAAGATGACTTCGACCAGTTGGTGGTCAAGCACCTGTACGTTAGCCGGGGACTGGAGCGCGAGACCAGCCGGCGGATGATTGATCTGCGGCGAGCGGCTCTAGCCGCCTGACACCCCAGTTTGCGCCGATGGGATTCATAGGCTATAATATGCAGAGGGAGGGATTATGAACTGTTGGCACTGTGATCGGCCAGCTCATGGCGCGTGCCGGTTCTGTGGTCGCGGGGTATGTAAGGAGCACACCCAAACCCTGCCCCACATTGAAGAGCTTTACCGAGACGACCAGGGGATGCACAAGGCCCTGGTGGTGGCCGATGCCCTGTGGTGTGGGGTATGCCAGCCCAAGGAAGATCCCGTGGAATTGCCGCAGTTGAAATGATGGCTTCCCTGGCCTCCTGTGACTTGATGTTTGCCAAGAGCAGGATTCTGTGCTATACTGAAACCAGTACCGATTCGGAGAAGGAATGATGCAGACCCTTACCCTTAAGGTTTCAGAGTCGCTTCTGGATGAACTGCGACCCTACCGAGACAGTTTGGATGACCTGCTGGTTGTCGGCTTGCGCCAGGTGAAGCTGGAGAGCGCACTGGCACTATTCAAGCGTGGCGATATCTCACTCTGGAAAGCGGCACGCATAGCTGGCGTATCGCTGCGGGAGATGACTCGGCACGCAGTGGCCCAAGGTATGCGGCCGACTGTGGATGCAGAGACAATAACAGGCCAGCTTTCTATCACTGGAGAGGAATAGCCGTATCAGGAAAGCAACCTGGTTGTCTCTGAAAAGGTCTGATTCGATAAGGGCCACTTGCGCTATTCGTGCAAGTGGCTCTTTGGCTATTGCCAAACCAGTTGAAGTGTGCTATACTGTGTCCCGTAGCAGAGTGTACTTATAAAAGCACCGGCCGAAACCGACTGCGCCAGGTCATCGCAAAACAGGCGGCTCCTGTTGCGCCCCCGAAACATGCCTGCCGAAAGAGGTATCGGGTATGTTAGTCTTCCTGTTCACCGATATCGAAGGCTCGACCCGGCTGTGGGAGAAGTATACACAGGACATGGGGCGTGTCATTGCGCGGCACGATGCTATCCTTCGGCATCAGATCGAGGCGGCCGGCGGCAGAATCACCAAACACACTGGCGATGGGGTGACTGCCGCCTTTGATGCCGGCCAGCCCGTGGCCTGCGCCCTGGAGACGCAGAAGCGGTTCGCCAGCGAAACGTGGGGCGCCATTGGCGAGCTGCGCATCCGCGTGGGCCTCCACGCCGGCGAGGCGGAGCTGCACGCCGGAGATTACTTCGGCCCGGCGGTGAACTGCACTGCCAGGATCATGGCCGCCGCCTGGGGCGGCCAAATCCTCCTCACCCCTGAGGTCACCAGCATCTCCCACCTTCCCGCCGAGGCGATCCTCCAGGATCTCGGCGTCCACCTGCTCAAAGACGTGAGCGCGCCCCAGCACATCTACGAGCTGAGACACCCCAACCTGCCGTGGCAGGAGTTCCCACCCCCACGTTCCCTCTCTGGCAGCTCTATCAGCCGCGCGATCAATCAGCAGGGCCAGCGACTCATGAGCCTTACGCCCTCTGCCATCGCCGTCGGGCTGGCCAGCGCAACGCTTCTACCCACTTTGCTGGGCGATGTGTCTCCCTCTTCTCCAGCCCTCACCGCTAACCTCGGCGTGCTCAGCGATTTGGGGGCCAACACCCTGCGCGATTTCGTCGCCGACTTTGTCGGGCGCCTCCGAGCAAGGCAGCAGGCTGGCGAACTCCTCCTGGAGTTGGACATTCGCCAGCAACTTGAAATGGAGATGCTCCAATGGTGGGAGGCCGGCGGCGAAATGGGAGTTGCACTGCGGGCCGATGCCAGTCGGTTGCTGCAGGCAGTGCAGGGGGTTGAAGCAGCCATGCAGGCCGCCGCCGCAGACGTGAAGGAGACCCTAGCCCAGGGGTTGGCCGATCTAGGGGGTAGCTTCCAGGAATTCCGCTGGATGCTGGGCGGGTTGCAGCAGACGCTGGCCGAGATGCGCACCCGACAGGCGCTGCAGTTGGGCCTGCAGCGGGAACAGCTCGATCTGCAGCGGCAGCAACTGGTGAAGACCAACCTGCTGATTCAGTTCCAACGGGGGCGCGTAGCTATTCCCGCGTCCGTTAGTCCAGTGGACGCTGAGGAAGAAGCCCCGCCGGCGGATGTGCCATGCCCCTACAAAGGATTGGCTGCTTTTGAGCCGGAGGACAGCGAATACTTCTTCGGTCGAGAGGAGCTGGTGGCGGAGCTGACGGCCCGCTTGGCCGGCACGCGGTTCCTGGCAGTGGTGGGGCCGTCCGGCAGTGGGAAGTCGTCGTCGGTGCGGGCGGGCTTGTTGCCCGCTATATGGCAGGATGCGCTGCCGGGCAGCAAGGACTGGCAAACCGCCGTCCTGACACCGGGGCAGCACCCACTGGAAGAACTGGCCGTCCGGATCTCTGTGCTGAGCGGGTTTGCGCCCGGCGTGCTGCTGAGAGATCTTGAGGCCGACTATCGCTGTTTGCATCTGGCAGTGAAGGCGCTACTGGCCGACCAACCCGATCACGTGCAACTGCTGCTGGTCGTAGACCAGTTCGAGGAGGTCTTTGCCCTGTGCCACGACGAGGGGGAGCGTCGGCAGTTCATTGACGCCTTGTTGTGCGCCGTTGAAGCGGAGAGGAGCCGAACGGTGGTGGTGCCAACCATCCGCGCCGACTTTTACGGGCATTGCGCCGACTACCCGGATCTGGCGGCGCGGCTGCAGGACAACGTCCTCGTTGGCCCCTTGAGGGAAGCGGAACTGCGGCAGGCCATTGAGCGCCCGGCCGCCCTGGTGGGCCTGCGCCTGGAGCCGGGGTTGGCCGAAACCATCATAGGCGACGTCGCGGACGAGCCGGGTGCGCTGCCGCTACTCTCCCACGCGCTGCTGGAGACCTGGCAGCGCCGCCGGGGTCGGACGCTCACGCTGGCCGGTTACGCCGAGTCGGGTGGCGTGGCGGGCGCCATCGCCCAGACTGCGGACACAGTGTTTGGAGAACTGTCTCCGCAGGAGCAGGCCATCGCCCGGAGCATCTTTCTGCGGCTGACGGAATTGGGCGAGGAGGGGACGCAGGACACCCGTCGCCGGGTCGCGCCAGCAGAACTGATCCGCTGGCCCGAAGAAGCGCCGGCAGTGGAGGCAGTGCTGAAGACCCTGGCCGATGCGCGGCTGATCACGACCGGCGAGGAGACGGTGGAGGTGGCCCACGAGGCGCTGATCCGGCAGTGGCCGGCCCTGCGGGGCTGGCTGGAGGAAGACCGGGAGGGGCTGCGCACCCATCGCCACCTGACCGAGACAGCGGGGGAATGGGTGCGTTTGGGCCGCGACCCGGATGAGTTGTACCGAGGGGCGCGGCTGGCCATAGCAAGTGAGTGGGCGGAGGAGCATGGCGAGGAGCTGAACCCCCTGGAGCGGGAGTTTCTGGCAGCGTCACAGGAGTTGGCGCGCCGCCGCGCGGCGGAGCGGGAGGCGCGGCGGCAGCGGGAGCTTGAGGCGGAGAGAAAGCGGGCGGACGAGCAGGCCCGGCAAACCAGACGCCTCGTTTGGCTGGCAGCAGCGCTGGCTGTGGTGTTCTTGCTGGCGGCGGGGGCCGCCAGCTTTGCCAGAGGAAAGCAGCAGGAGGCCCAGGTGCGCGAGGCAGAAGCGGTCACTGCCCGAGCGACGGTGGAGCGTCAAGCCCGTCTCATCACCTCGCGCCATCTCGCTACGCCAGATCTTCG
>CAZGKH010000394.1:0-4275 GCA_964525665.1 uncultured Anaerolineae bacterium
AGGCAGGGCCTCGATCTCCCTGGCCAGGCGCAGCAGAGGCTCCAGTTGGGGCTGAACCAAGGATTCCCTTACTCCCTCACCCTCTGCCAACAATTGGGCCAGACGCTCGTCCAAGACTTTGTCGAGATCATCTTTCATACTGAATCACCCCCTCCTCCCTCCAGGATGCGGCGCAGGGAGGCAAGGCCACGGTGCTGAAGTGCTTTGATTGCCCCCTCGGATTTGCCGAGGATATGGGCTGTCTCGGCATGGCTCAAGCCTTCGATGAATCTGAGGATGATCACCTGCTGCTGATCATCGGTCAGCTTGGGAATGGCCTGTTGCAATCGTTCCTGGGTAAGCTTCACTTCAACGGGAGATTCCGGTCCGGAGTGCGTAGGGGAGTGCTCCTCATCCAGGGGCAGGTGATCGCGCACTGCCTGGCGGCGGTGATGGTCAACCACGCTGTTGCTGGCAATGCGAAAAAGCCAGGCCAGGAAAGACCTCTCCGCACGGGCGCGGCAGGAGCGGATGGCCTCTACCATTTTCAAGAAGACATCGTCGGTCAGGTCCTCGGCGTCCTGGACATTGCTGACCCGATAGTAGATATAGCTATAGATATCTCGGTAATAGAGCTTGCAGAGCCCGGACAATGCCTGATGTTCGTAACGCTTAGCTCTCTCAATGAGGGCCAGCGTGTCACTCTTATGCGGCAAAAAATCACTCCTTGCCAATAGTATAGACGCACAAGTCATCAAAAAGATACGGGCAAATAGGCCAATTCGACGTTTGAATCCGAAAAAGGCCCACAGGGCCTGATTTCAGCGTCTGGGGGCGCTTCTCAGCTTCTTCGGACGGTGACGTCTAATGTCTAATCCCCCGGCTAGCCCCGCCTGCCTCTCAACCTCTCCCTGGCCTCTCGGCAGTAGGGGCATCTGCTGCCACTGTATTCCCGCCCACACGTTCCACAAGTCTTGCTAGGCAGTTCCCTCTCTTCCCCAATCACAACGGCGATCAGGATCAAGTCACGACCCACATATCTAGCTAGCCAGTCGCGCAGATGAATGTCTCCTATTGCCCATCCTCTTTCTGCATCGAGGCGCTGGAGAGAGCCACGCAGCACGCTGGCTCCCATCTCGTGGGCCCTGATGGCTAGCTCCTGGACATCGGATTTCGGAACAGTCATGTCACAGACTCCTTCTTGTAATAAAAGCGACGCGCTGTGATTATAGCTGTTTTTACCCGAATTGGCAAACCTGAAGGAGAGTGCTATAATTGGGTGCAACCAGGAACTGTTGGTGAAAAGATAACTTCGTGAAACGTGAAGACGTGATGCGTATTCCGTTGAGACTCACGCACTGCGCACTACGGAGGAATAGGAATGAGAATAAGATCTACCCTGCTTGTGTTGGCACTGGTTCTGCTGGCAATTGTATCCCCTGTCGTCCTGGCCCAAGAGGGGATCACTGTCACCTCCGATACCTATGAGTACAGCTTCTCCGAGCAAATCGTGTTTCGTCTGACGGCCGAGAGCGGCACCGCGATCAATGAGGTCACCTTGGTCTACAGAATCGGCGGTGCATCCGTCACCAACTCGGCCTATCCTGAATTCAGCACCGCCAAACAGGTGGAAGCAGAATACGTCTGGCGATTGCAGAGGGGGGAAATCCCTCCTGGCTCCGACATCGAGTACTCGTGGCGGATAAAGGACGCGGCTGGCAACACCCTGGAGACCGATTTCACCGCTTTCACTTACATGGACGATCGCTTCACCTGGGAGAGCTTGACCGAGGCAAAGATCATCTTGTATTGGTACGGTGCTGACCAGACCTTCGGGCAAGAGCTTCTGAGCAGCGCGGTGGAATCCCTGGCCCGTCTGGAAGAGAACGTGGGCGTGGAATTGGAGGAGCCCATCAAGATCCTCGTATACCAGAGCAAGGCCGACATGCAAGAGGCCCTCACCTCGCGGGGCGAGATCTTCGAGGAGCAGATCATCACCCTGGGCACCGTGGTAGCCCCAGACATCGTGCTCCTGCTCGGCACCCAACAGGATGTGGACGTTACCATCGCTCACGAGCTGACCCATGTGGTCGTCGGCCTGGCCACTGAGAACCCCTATGCCGATATACCCGCCTGGCTCAACGAAGGGCTGGCCATGTATAACGAGGGGAAACTGCGGAGCGGCAACGCCCAGGCCCTAAAGAAGAGCATTCGCGATAACAGGCTTCTCTCCGTCCGCTCCCTCACGGCGCTCACCGGCAACCCCGCCGAGGTCAATCTTTACTATGGAGAGGTGTACAGTGTAGTAGACTTCCTGCTCCAAACCTACGGCAAAGAGAAGATGAACGAACTGCTGAGCGTTTTCAAGGAGGGTTCCCTGGCCGACGATGCCTTGATGAAAGTCTACGGCTTCGACCAGGATGGGCTGGATGCTCAGTGGCGAGAGAGCATTGGCGCGCCGCCACGGGGAGAGGTGGGAGAAATGATAACGCCAGAGACTCAAAAGACGACGGAGCCGACAGGAGGCATCTGCTGGGGCGCGCTGCCGGGGCTGGTTTTGGTGGTATTGCTCAGACTTCGGCTGAAGTGACTGCTCACGTGCTCCCGCCGGATCGCCAGATCCGGCGGCTTGGCGGTGGGATCTGGCGATCCCACCGGAGCAGAGTAGGGCTGCAACATCCAAAGGGAAGATCACTACAAATCAAAGCTGGGGTGATATGCAATGGAAAGAGAGCGAAAGGAAGAGATCTACCGGCGGGTAACAAAAGAGATCAGGGCAACCCTAGAGGGAGAGACAGACCTGGTCGCTTCGATGGCCACCATTGTCTGTCTCTTGCACCACAGTCTCGAATACTTCTTTTGGACGGGGTTCTATAGAGTGGTGGCGCCGGGGGAATTGCTCATCGGACCTTATCAGGGGACGCTGGGCTGTTTGCACATCAGCTTCGACCGAGGGGTGTGCGGCGCTGCTGCCCGCAGTGAAGAGACCATCATCGTCCCCGACGTCCACCAGTTCCCAGGCCACATCGCCTGCGACTCCAACTCCAAATCGGAGATCGTGGTGCCTGTGTTCAACCCTTCGACAAGCTCAGGACACTGCGACAAGGACAAGCTGATAGCCGTTTTGGACGTGGACAGCGCCGAATACGATTCCTTCGATGAAGTGGATAAGAGGCATCTGGAGGAGATCGTCACTTTCTTGCGAGACAAAACTACCCTTTCTCTTTGATGATTCGAACCCGGTCGAGGTCTCTGGCCACCACGGTTTGGGGAAAGATGGCTCTGGCCTCGGCCAGGATAGCCTCCACAGGATAGCGTCGGGAGATATGGGTTAGATACAGTTGCCTGACTCCCGCCTGACGAGCCAGGGTCGCCGCCTGGGCAGCCGTAAGGTGGCCGTATTCCCTGGCCAGCTCCTCTTCTTGTGATAGATAGGTGGCCTCGATGACCAGAGCGTCAGCATTGCTGGCTGCCTCTATCAAGTTATTGGTGCGAGCCGCGTCGCCCACGAAAACGAGTTTAGCTCCAGGGATGGCAGGGCCTAGTACCTGGTCGGGATACACCACTGTGCCATCGGCCAGAGTCACGGTTTCCCCCCGGACCAAGCGGCCTCGCTCTGGCCCAGGTAGCACTCCCAGCGCCTCGGCCTTGTCAACCAGGAAGGGACGCTTTTCCTTCTCCCGAAACATATAACCGAGACAGCCTGGCCCGCGATGGGAGACGGCGAAGGCCGAGAGCTCAAAGGTGTCGTTTTCCATCAAGACTCCTGGCTCTATTGGTATCAGGTCAATCTGCATAGGCGGCTTCACTCCGCGAAAAACCACCCCGAAGATAAGGGCGCTGACCCGTTCCAAAGCCCAGCTTCCCCCATAGATCTCAAACTTAGTGATAGGCTCCCAACGGCTGAAGGTAGACACCAGACCCCCCAGTCCCAGGATGTGATCCAGGTGGCCGTGAGTGAGGAGAATCTTGTCCAGCCGCTTGAAGCCCAGACCGCTTCTGAGCAACTGCCGCTGCGTCCCCTCCCCGCAGTCTACCAGAAAACGGTACTCCTTGTGCAGCACCACGTTGGCCGCCAGATTCCGCCTGATGGAGGGAGCTGAGGCAGAAGTGCCGAGAAAGATTAGTTCAAACATAGAGTGAGTCCTTTGTGAACCGTATTGTGTATTGCGTGTTGCGTAGCGGAGCACGCAATACATCTTTGCCATTTTACCACAGAGATACCGTTTGGTCAACCTCAGGCTGTCTCACTCAAAAGTTTGGTCGTGCGGGGATAATGTGGTATAATTCTGGTTG
>CAZGKH010000395.1:0-2265 GCA_964525665.1 uncultured Anaerolineae bacterium
GTGGGATCGCGACGCCGCCAGATAGAGAACAGCGGACAGGCGAAGGCGTGGGAACAGGGGGAAAATAAAGGATGCATCGCCATAGGCCAAGCGCATCCCGCCCAGGGCCTCAGCAGCAGCCACGAAGCCATCTAAGTCGCTGCCGAAAGCCTGAGCCAGGCGAAGGTTAGCTCTCCGCCGAAAGGCCGCATCGTAAACGCGCCCGTCAGGCAGCTCACGGAAGGCGATCCAGTCATCGGCCTGAGGGATTCCTTCGGCGTTGATGAGGTAGTGCAGAATGATGATCTGGGTAGCAATGGGCGGCTCCTGGCCCGTCTCCACCTCTTCCACCGAAATCTCAGGATGTCGAACGAGGTAATCCCTTCCCCAGAACCTCACTTCTATCTGGCCGCTGGCATCGGTCAACCTGGTGTATTTGGTGTCGCTGCGCAAGGCCACCAGCCAGGGGTCGAGGGATTGTAGATCGCCGATGGCTTTGTTCAAAGCCGGACCGTAAGCTTCCTCAGGTGTTCTTTGTTTCACACCGACCTCCTGTTTGATAATGCGTCATATATTCTACCATGAAACCAGCCTAATTGTCCAATTTGCGTGCTGCGGGTCGCGTCATTGGCGTAATGGAGCGAAAGCTAGTATAATACGGCTTGGATACGAAAACCAAGGCCCAGGAGAGGAATCGCGGCCGGCACGGAACAAGCGCGTCAGGCGGGTTGCCCTTGAGAACAGACAATCAGGAGATAAAAACATGCGTATGTCACGACTATTTGGCCACACCTTGCGTCAGGCGCCATCCGAGGCCCGAATGGCAAGCCACAAGCTGCTCCTCAGGGCCGGCATGATCCGCCCGTCGGCAGAGGGTATGTACACCTACCTGACGCTAGGGCGACGAGCCCTACACCAGATCGAGCAGATCGCACGCCGGGAAATGGAGGCCATCGGAGGGCAGGAATTGCTGATGCCCTTCACCCTAATCACCGAGGAAGTCGTGGCTGACCTGTGTCGCACTGAGATCGAATCCTATCGCCAACTGCCCACCCTGATATACCAGATTCGGCCCAAGCTCCGCGATGAGTACCGCGCTCGCGGGGGCTTGATGGAAACCCAGGAATTCATAGCAGCGGAGGCCATCAGTTTCCACGCCGACCCAGAGGGGCTAAACTATTTCTATCCACTCCTCTACCAAGCCTACGCAAACATCTTCCAAGCCTGCCGCCTGGAAACCGTTGCTGTAGAAATCGAGGATGGCAACGAGTTCATTGTTCCCCATCAAGCAAGCGAGCAGAAGTTCCTTCTGTGTTCCCAAGGCGACTATGCTGCTCATGCCGAGAGAGCAGAGTTCACCAAGCCAGAAGCGGCGAAGGAGGTCGAGAGAGCAATCGAGAAAGTAGCTACGCCAGATTGCAAAACCATCCAGGCTCTGGCTAACTATGTCGGAGTGCCCACCGAGAAAACCCTCAAGGCTATGCTCTATGCCACCGAGGAAGATGAAGTGATCTTCGCCATCATCCGTGGCGACTTAGGGATCAGTGACGCCAAACTGAAGAATGCTCTAGGGATCACCGACTTATACACTGCCATAGAAAGAGAAATCGTGGCTGTGGGGGCCGTGCCCGGCTATGCCTCCCCCGTCGGAGTACGCGGTGCGAAAGTGGTGGTAGATGATTCGGTGCTGCTGGGCTCCAACTTCGTGGCCGGAGCCAACGAGCATGGCTATCACCTGATGAACGTCAATTACCCCCGCGACTTCCAGGCCGACATCTTGACAGACATAGCTCAGGCCCAGGCCGGCTATTCCTGTCCCCGTTGCCCCGGCCAACTGACAGAGATGTCGGGCATTGAGATCGGTTCCCTGAAGCGCGGTCAGAGTATTGGGGCCACTTATCTTGACAGAGGTGGGAAATCCAAGCCCATCGTCATGGGCTACTATGGCCTAGACCTGGGACGGCTGATGGCCGCCGTGGTCGAGCAGCATCACGACCAAAACGGCGTCATCTGGCCAACCCCCATCGCTCCTTACCAAATCCACCTGGTAGTCCTGGGAACTAGTGGGGAGATAGTTGCCCAAGCAGAAGAAATTTACGGCAACCTAAGAGCCTTGGGTTACGAAATCCTATATGATGACCGTGATGGGAGCGCAGGGGTCAAGTTCAACGATGCTGACCTCATCGGCATCCCCGTCCGCCTGACCCTGAGCCGCCGCACTCTGAAGGAGAACGCCGTCGAGATCAAGCTGCGTCGGGAAGAAGGCCGTGAGACCATCGGCCTGGA
>CAZGKH010000395.1:2365-4274 GCA_964525665.1 uncultured Anaerolineae bacterium
GGCAAACATGGTATAATACTGTCGTCATAGGGTTTTATTGGAAAAGTGGGCAGCCCCCACTTTTCTTGCTATCAGAGAGGTTAGCGGACCCATTTTGAGTCACAGCACCAATTAGGGGGAATCAAGACTTGAGAAAGAACGAGTTTGCAGTAGCCTTTGACCAAATCTGCAACGAGAGGAATCTGGACAAGCAAGTAGTCCTGGAAGCCATTGAGATCGCCATATTGACGGCCTACAAGAAAGACTTCGGCCCAGCTCAGAATATCACCGTCAAGATGGATCCGGAGACTGGACAGGCCAAGATCTACATTGTCAAAGAAGTGGTAGAAGAGGTCCAGGACGAGCGCTTCGAGGTTTCCTTGGACGAGGCCAGAAGAACCAACGAGGATGCCGAGCTAGGTGAATCGGTGATGTTCGAGAACACTCCCAAGACTTTCGGGCGCATCGCTGCCCAGACAGCCAAACAGGTCATCTTGCAGCGCATCCGCGAAGCTGAGCGCGATGTCCTTTTCAATAGCTATGTCGAGCGCGAAGGAGAGCTCATCAACGGTACTGTCCAAAATATCATGTACCAAGGCGTTACCCTAAACCTTGGCCGTACCGAGGCTCTCCTTCCCAAGAGTCAACAGATCCCCGGTGAGCACTACCGGCTCAACCAGCGAGTGCGGGGACTTGTCCTTGAGGTGCGCAAGACAAATCGCGGCCCCCAAATCATCGTCTCCCGCACTCATCGCAGTATGCTCCGCCGCCTACTAGAGTTGGAAGTGCCCGAGATCTTCAATGGCACAGTTGAGATCAAGGCCATCGCCCGCGAGGCAGGTTCGCGATCAAAGGTCGCTGTCAGCGCTGTTCAACCGGGAATAGACCCAGTAGGGGCGTGTGTGGGCATGCGGGGGGTCAGGATTCAAAGTGTCGTCAAAGAGCTGAATGGAGAAAAGATCGACGTAGTAGAATGGAGCCCCGATACAAGCGTTTTCATTATCAATGCCCTCAGTCCAGCCAAAGTCATGAACGCCTATCTGACCGATAGCCCCTCTGAGGGCAGGACGGCCACTGTCATTGTGCCCGACGACCAACTCTCCCTGGCCATTGGCAAGGGGGGGCAGAATGCCCGACTGGCGGCCAAGCTAACCAGTTGGCGCATTGACATCAAGAGCGCCACAGAAGCGGCTGGGGAGGCCTTGCAAAAGGCAAAGAAAGAAGAGATCGCCCAGGTAGCCGCCGTAGCCGAGAAAAAAGACATCCTGGCCATGGCCGAGGCTATCTTGCTGAAGAAAGAGAAAGCTCCTCCTACAGCCCATGAGATGCGGGTGCTTAGAGAGGCGATTGATGTAATAGAGACAGCTACTGTCCAAGAGAAAATCGAAGAAGGTATCTCCACTGAGACGTTGGGTCTCAGTACGCGGGTGTACAACGCCCTTGCTCAAGCGGGATTCGCCACAGTGGAGGAGATATTAGAGAAGCTGGCCGAAGGCGATAAGGAGATGCTGATCATAAAGAACTTCGGCCCCAAATCGCTGGTTGAGCTAAAAGACAGGCTGCAAGCGCAAGGCTTCATCACCGCCGAGGGAATAGAAGAGGTCGAAGAGATTGAGGCAGTCGTCGAAGAGCCAGTGGAAGCGGTGGAAGAAGAGGTAGCGAAAGTGGAAGTAACTGCTCCGGAAGTGGAAGAGGTGGCCGAAGTTGCCGAAGTCACCGAAGAAGCAGCAGAAGTTGTGCCTATCGAGGAAGAGGTCTTGGTCGAGGAGTTGGAGCCTGCTGAGGAGCCCATCGAAGAAGAGGAACGCACCGAAGAGGAGGAAGAGGAAGAAGATCTATACGAGTACGAGGATGAAGACGAATTAGAGGAGCGCCGAAAGAAAGAGAAGAGACGCGAGTTGGTCTACGACGAGGAACTAGGAAAGATGGT
>CAZGKH010000396.1:0-4266 GCA_964525665.1 uncultured Anaerolineae bacterium
GGCGCGATGAATAGATGGCCCGCGCCACCCGCTCATCGTTGAAGGCCCACAGCTCCTCCAGCGACCCGCCACCCCTCGCGACGATGATGGCCTCTGCTGCCGTGTGCTCGTTGAGGCTCTCAATGGCGGCCACGATCTGCAGCGGTGCCTTGTCCCCTTGCACCAGAGTGGGTGCGAGGATCACCTCAACCAGGGGGTAGCGACGACCCAGGACGTGTAATATATCTCTGAGGGCGGCGCCAGTAGGCGAGGTGACCACGCCCAGGCAACGGGGGAAGGGGGGCAAAGGCCGTTTGCGCTCAAGGGCGAACAGCCCCTCGGCCTCCAGGCGTTTCTTGAGGGCCTCAAACTGGAGGTACAGAGCCCCCAGACCAGCCGGCTGGAGGGCGTCTACGTAGAGTTGATAAGCGCCCTGAACCTCGTAGACGGAGATACGACCGTGGGCAAGGACAGCCTCACCATTTGAGGGAAGATAACCTTGCCGTGCGACCACCGAGCGCCACATCACGCAGCGGATGCTGGCGGATTGATCTTTCAGGGTGAAGTAAGCGTGCCCCGCCGCCGATCGGGTGAAGTTGGAAACCTCTCCCTCGACCCAGAGGTCCTGGAGCACGAAGTCTATCTCGAAGAGCTCTTTGATGTAGTTGTTGATTTGGCTGACAGTGAAGTAGTGAGTGGTAGACATAGCCGCCCTGTCATAATATCTAGCCTGATCCATCACGTATTGGAACGCGGGCAGTCATGGCTCTTCCCCTCCCAGAATGCCGCTGGCCCATGAAACGACCCGTCGAGCCAATTCGAGAGTACGTTGGTACTCCCCCTCAGTTACATCTTCGCCCCAGCCGGGGTAGCGGGCCTGGACCGCGTATGAAGTAAGACCATCAGCGGCCTTGACTTCTGGTGGAATCTCTAGGCTGGCCGACTCCAGGATGTCCATAAGAATGACCAAGGAATGTGTCTTAGGAAAGTCAAGGGCATGATGCACGCACACAGCCTTCAGCGCCTTTTCGGCGGCCTGCTGCGCATCAAAGCAAAGATCTTCCAGAAAGACCCCCGGCCAATCGCTCCCTGACTCGGCAATCTTCAAGTTGCTTCTGGCCCGTGCCAGCCAGGTCAAAGGATCGGTTGGATCGGTTGGATCAGTTCTACGCTTCATAGATAACCTCTCCTTCGCGCAACGCCGGGCGTAGGATCGTCCCGACCTTTTCGCCGTACTGCTCAATGTCCTGCTCCGTCGCCACAACGACATCTACGGGCAGAGGAAAACCGTGCAGATTGCGATAAATCTCCTGAGCAAGGGCGCGGCGATGAACCGGCCCCCGCACGATCACCAACAAGTCCAAATCACTATCCGGTCCCATTTGGTCCCGCACTGCCGAACCGAAGAGCACGATCCGCCGGGGATGAACGATCTTGGACACCCGCCGAATAACTTCGTCCAAGATATCCTGACGCGGTACGGCAGCGGTCTGCAAAGTGGTCATCGTTCCCCTCCTCTTGTTTTGAGAACCTCTCCTCAATCTGATGGAGAGAGGGCTACGGCTCTTCCCCGCAGAAACTTGACGCCCGAGTAGATGAAGTAGATACTCAGAGCCATCAGGAAGAATCCGCACACCAGCAGGATCAGCCTGTAGACGGGTTGACTCAGCAGGGCTTTGCCTCTGGCGATCAACAGAGCCACCAGGCTATACCAGCTTAGGTCGGATAGAATGTGGCCGAAATAGAAGGACCCCAAGCCCAGAGGGCCTCGCGCCAGAGAGAGGGCCACGTAACTGGCGCCCACCGTGGCCCACCAGAGCACCCAATAGGGGTTGGAGATGCTGACCACGATGCCCGTGATGATGGGGCCTAGCTGCAGCCCGGCCTCCACGCCAATCGCCTGCTCCAAAGAGACCGCGCCCCACCATGCGCTCCTGACGATGTCCAACCCCATCCAGAGGAGAAAGGCGCCGCCCAGAAGCCCAATTAGCCCGGCCACCAGATTTCGTTTCAACAGGCGACTCAATCCAGCGGCCAGGGCTGCAACGATGAGAATCTCCGCCACGGCGTGGCCCAGCACTAGCGCCGGCCCTTCCCAGAAGCCCCGCCGAGCGCTCCCGCTGATGACCACCGTGAGGAGAGGCCCCGGCATCAGCGCCCCAGAGAAGCCAACAATTAGTGAAGTGGTGAATATAGCTATCAGTTTCTTCATGATGGTTAACCGTGGCCTCTATTATACCTGACCTCTTCAAAAAGGCAAGCCTTTCTTCTCAGAGGCTCGTCTCCCTCGCGGGTGAAGATGGAGCGGTTTGACTTTTATCTCCCTTTATGCTATCATATCCTCAGTTCCGAAAGAGGATTGGAGATGACGGGCAAGCTGCGATATGAGGCCATCAAAGTCAGTTTTCTTGCGAGGAAGGGGCCCTTTAGCGTATCTACTCGCGGGCGTGAGGATTACTTTAATTACTACGCCTTTACCAAGGCATCATACGAGTTGCCCCACGCCCGGAGGATACAACATCCTTAAGTTATAGCAATTCATCAGTTTTTCAAAAGCGTGGAGCAAGCCGAGGCCACGCTTTTTTGATTATCTGGACGTAAACGCGAAAGGAACGAACAAGGGGAGCGATTGGAGCACGAATTGTTAAAATACCCGGATGCCCCAAGTGGCTTTTCACTGGCGAGAACGCGCTGTGGGATCTTCCTAAAAGTTGCCGGTGGAAAGGAGGTGGTGTCCATTGACACTTATGAAACCAGAAAAGGACCTTTGGGCAAGCAAGTTCGTATGGGATGGCGGAGGTCATCTTTCTTAAGGCAATTCTGGTTTCGCCGCATATCATTGGGAGTTTAAGGAAAGGAATCGGTGCCTCCCAACTGGAGGTACCCTAGGTGGGCAAAGCTCCATGGAGTCGGAGAGACCCTGGGGATTTGCTTACACAAGCCAAGCAAGAAGGAGGAGAAAAGTGAATACACGTCCAGTTTCTTTGATCATTACTATATTGATCGTGGTGGGGCTGGTGGCGGCCTGTGCACCCAAGGCTACGCCAACCCCCACCAAGGTGCCAGAGGCAACACCAACCAAGGTATCAAAGCCAGTGGAGGGTGCGGCTTACAAGATCGGCTTCGCGCCCGGCGTCACCGGTGGTGGGTCGTTTCTGGGAGAGCCTGAGCGCAACGTCGCTGAGATCATCACTGCCCGGTTGGAGAAGGAAGGGGGCATCGTTGGGCCAGATGGGGTGAAGCACCAGGTCGAGATCCTCATCGGCGACACGGAGACCAACCCCGACGTGGCAGTCAGCGTGGCGCGCCGCTACGTTGACGAGGACGAGGTGGTAGCCCTGGTGATGGGCAGCGTCACACCTATCAGCCTGGCCATCGCCGAGGTTGCAGAGGAAGCTGAGGTGCCCTACGTCTCCATGGCCTCCTCGCTGCTCATCATCACCGACCCCGACACAGGAGGTATGCGGCCCTGGGTGTTCAAGACCCCGCAGTCGAACGGTGACGTGGCCACCTGGCAGGTGGAGCGTCTGAAGGCCCTGGGAGCCACGTCGGTCTGCTACCTGTACGAGAACACCGGCTACGGCAAGGACTGCTTCAGGAACTCGTCGGGAGCTCTGGAGGAGGCGGGCTTCGAGACCGCTTACGAAGACTCTTTCGAGCGCACCGACACTGAGTTTCCCCAGGTGACGGGCGTGCAGGCGGCTGGCTGTGACGCGGTGATCGTCGGCGCCATTCCGCCCGGCGCTTCGATGGTGACCATCGCTCTGCGAGACGCGCTGCCGGACATCCCCATCATCCACGGGCACGGCGTGTGCACCGAGGACTTCATCACCACCGCCGGTGCTGCGGCGGAGGGGGTGGAGTTGCCGTGCAGCGCAGTGATCATCGCCGAGGACATCGCTGCGGATGATTCCCAGAAGCAGGTCTTCACAGAGTTCTACGACGCCTACACCGAATCCACTGGTGAGCCAGTCAACACCTTTGGTGGACATGCCTGGGATGGACTGATGTGGGTGATCGAGGCGCTAGAGTCCCTGAAGGACGGGCTGACGCTGGGGGAACAGCGGGCCGCGGTGCGGGACTACATCGAGACCAACATCGTGAACTGGCCTGGGACGGCGGGGGTGTTCAACATCACGCCCGACGATCACTACGGCCTCACCTACGAGTCCTTCAGTTGGTTCAAGGTTGAGGGCGGCAAGTGGATACCGTTCCCACGAGAGGAGTGGGTCGTGGAGGGTGCGGCTTACAAGATCGGCTTCGCGCCCGGCGTCACCGGTGGTGGGT
>CAZGKH010000397.1:0-2119 GCA_964525665.1 uncultured Anaerolineae bacterium
CACCAGGCACCACACGGGGATGTCAACAGCATCCGGACGAATGGCGGGTATCACGATGCGATCGGGCGGGGCGCTGGCAGGAGGCGGTCTCGATGGAGTGGGGGTTAAGGTGGACGAAGGGGTAGATGAGGGAGAGGGAGTGGTTGTAGGCGTCGAAGTCAGGGTCGAAGTTGGCGAGTACGTAGCTGCCGGAGCCGGTGATACAATGCCTGGAGTTGGCGAGATCTCAGCCGTCGGCGTTGGAGGCGAGACAGTCGGAGTAGTGGTATCTGTCGGGGGTAGAGGGGTGGGAGTTGGAGAGATGGGCGCGGCCGTAGGCGTGGCTGTCATCAAGCCTCTCTCTCCCTCCTCTCCCCGGTAGGGAGGAGAGAAAGAGGAAGGGGCTGCGTGCAGGTCGAGGTAATTCCTCACCAGTCCCATGCTGCCTGTGGTCAGGAGTGCTATCCCTAACACGATTAGGACAATTGGAAAAGCGATTCTGTGTTTCAGCAACGACATCTTCATAGTGTGCTCACGGGATCAATGTCCACTCGCCAACCACGAGGGAAGACCATGTCGTGGAGGAGGGCCTGGGGATCGGAAGCGCGTACAACGATATGCCAGCGATATTTACCTCTCAACCGCCCAAAGAAGCAAGGCGCCGGACCGATGAGATCTGCGCCAGGCAAGCCCAGACGGGCTATCTTGTTACCAAGAATGCGGTGCAACTTCTCAGCCTCATCCTGACAGTGTTTTTGGTTCTCATGAACGTAGACCAACTTGGCCAACTTAGTAAAGGGAGGGTAACCGTGCTCCCGCCGGAAGGTCAGCTCTTTCTCGTAGAAGCCGTCGTAATCGTGTTGGCTGGCCATCTGAACGGCGTAGTGCTCTGGGGTGTAGGTTTGGATTATAACTCGGCCGCCCAGGATGCTGCGCCCAGCCCGGCCTGCCACCTGAGTCAGAAGCTGAAAGGTACGCTCGCTGGCCCAGAAGTCAGGCAGATGCAGAGCCGTATCCGCGCTTATCACTCCCACTAGCGTCACCAGGGGCAGATCCAATCCCTTGGCGATCATCTGGGTGCCGATGAGAATGTCGGCCTGGTGTTCGATGAAGATCTGCAAGAACGCTTCGTGCGACCACTTGCCGCCAGTAGTGTCCCGGTCCCAGCGCAGAGTGCGGGCCTCGGGGAGTAGTCTCTGAACGGCGGCCTCCACCCTTTGAGTGCCAGTGCCGAAGAACTTTATGCGTTTGCTTTGGCAATTGGGGCAGACCTGGGGCGACGGCTCTTGCCGGTTACAGTGGTGGCAGACCAGGTGGGGTTCTTCAGCGCCATACCGGCTGAAATGATAGGTCAGGGGTACCTCGCAGCGGCGACACCTGATAACATGGCCGCAATCACGGCACATAACGAATGTGGCCGCCCCACGACGGTTCAGGAACAAAATGGCCTGCTGGTTCTCAGCTAGAGTATCGCGCAAAGCCCCTTGAAGAGCCCGGCTGAAGATCTCGCGATTGCCGGCCTTCAGCTCCTCCCGCATGTCAATAACTCGTACCGGCGGCAAATCGGCATAGCATGCCTCATCGCTTAGAAACTTGTAACCTGTAGCCTCCAACCTGTAACTCGCCCTTTGTTCTTCAATCCGCCGCCGATGGCCCATGATTCGCTTCGGCAAGTGCAGCAAGCTGTACTCTCCCCGCTGGGCGCGATAGTAAGAGACCAGGTCGGGGGTCGCGCTGCCCAGGATAACCACCGCCCCCGTCAGCTCTGCCAGCTTCATCGCCGCCGCGCGGGCGTGATAGCGAGGGGTCATCTCCTGCTTATAAGAACCTTCGTGCTCCTCGTCCATGACGATGAGGCCCAGGCGGCGCAGGGGGGCGAAGAGGGCCGAGCGGGGGCCGATGACCACATCCACGTCCCCGGCCCGGATGCGCCGCCAGGTGTCATAGCGCTCGCCCAGGGAGAGCTGGCTGTGGATGAGGGCCAGGCGGCCTGGGAAGCGGGCGGCGAAGCGGCGGATGGTCTGGGGGGTGAGGCTAATTTCAGGCACGAGGACGATAGCCTGCTTGCCTTGCTCCAGGACAGCCTTCAGGGCGCGCAGGTAGATCTCTGTCTTGCCGCTGCCGGTGACGCCATGAAGTA
>CAZGKH010000397.1:2219-4266 GCA_964525665.1 uncultured Anaerolineae bacterium
GGGGATTGCCCCCCATTACTCATCACCTGTTGGCTTATCACCTGCCAAACGGCCTCTTGATCCGGCGTTAGCTTCGGTGGCACATCGAGGGCGAATTCCCGCCCCTCCAGCGGATCGCGCCAGACCTCCTTTTCCTCCAGGCTGATCAGGCCGTGGGCGGCCAAATCCCTCAGCGTGTTCAGGTTGCAGCCCGTCTCGGCGTAGACCCAGCTTACCCAGATGGCTCCCTCCTCGCCCCGCAGATAATCCAGCACCGCCACTTGCTTCTGCGCTCCGCGCAACTCGACGATCTTGTTCATTACCTGGTCTGGAGGGATAAGCAGGATAACCACCGGCTCCTCGTCGAAACGTTGTACGTAACTCTTCCTCTCCAACTCCCGTAGCACAGCGGGGGAACACCCTGCGTCCTCATAGAACTGCGACAGCTCCACCGGCTCGGCGCGGTCGCGCAGGAGAGCCAGAGCAGCCGCCTGCTTGGGAGATCGGCGCAGGTGCGCGGCGACAGCTTTGTCTATACCCCCGAGCGAGAGAAGAGAGACGACAAAGGTGCGTTTCTCGGTGATCTGCACCAGGCCCTTCTCGGCCAGGGCGCGGACGGGGGCTTCAGTGCAGCCGACTTCGGCACAGACGTCGGCTAGAGTGGGCAAAGGGTCCTCGCTATGGGACAGGAATTCCAGTATGTCGGCCTGCTTGGACGAGTGGCCCAATTGAGGGGTGGCCTGGGCTATTCTCTCCTCGTCAGCGATGAGGCGGACGAAGCGGACCCTTTTGGGTCTCGCCCGAGGCTTCTCAAGTTCCGAGTGCTTGATGATTACCCCTTGGCGAGCCAGTTGATCTACGACCGGGCGTGGGTTCTCTATCTCAAGGGGCCGCGCCAGGTCTTTAACCCGCTGCTTGCCCTCCTGGCGCAGGAACTCGACCACCCTCTGCTGTTCTGGCGTCAGGTCTTCGCTGATCTGCTGATTCGCCGATTCGCTCAACTCCACGGTGAGCTCGGTGCGCTGTTCCAGGCCAGGCGGCAGCATCAGGCGCAGGCAGTGAATGAGGGGAGCGAGGTAGTAGCTGCTGATCCAGCGGGCCAGCTCGATCTGTACCGAGGAAAGGGCAGGCTCAGGGTCAACGATCTCCTCAATATCCCTGGTCTCGGGTACAGGAGACCAGTCGGTCAGGTTCACCACGATGCCCTGCAGGCGGCGAGGACCAAAGGGCACCTGCACCAGTTGACCGATGGCTATTTTCTCCCTGAGGGTAGGAGGGATGGAGTAATGAAAGGCCAGGCTCAACGGGCTGTATTTGTTCTCAGGGCCTTCTTCCCCAAAGCCTGAGACTACTCGTCGCTGGATGGGGGTACTGACGACTACCTCAGCATAAGTCATGGCGTTGCTCAACTTCAAACTCTTTTGATCGCCTCTTCTGATCGCCAAGGTCTCTGACCAAGGCGAAAGGGCTCGGTCGGAGACCTTCGCCCATCGAAAGTCGGGAACCTTCGCCCATCGAAAGTCGGGGGCCTTCGCCCATCGAAAATTGGTTAAACCTGATAAATGGCTGCGGCCATGTAGCCGACGGTGTAATTGCCGGGCTGGCGGTTACCGGTCACGTCGCCGGAGTTGGTGTGATGGAGTACTGTGGCTCGGTTCGCACCCAGGGCCTGCGCGGTCAGGAGCGCGGTCACGACGGGAGCTCCGCCACAGGCCTGGGCGCGACCTTCGGTAAGGGCGCGAGCCAATCCCTCAATGTCAAAGCGCTCTACCAGATCAATCACTACTCTGTCGTGACGTACGACCTCGTTGTAGTCACGAATATGTGCCAGATCAGTGCTGGCGACGATAAGGGCTTCCCTATCGTGCAGCAGCTTGGCCAAAGCTGCGCTCAACTCACGGCAAGCCGCCAGCCCTCGGCCGCTGGTCATTGACTCACCCAACATCACCGGCAGCAAGGTGAAGTTTCCCAAAACGTGCTGGAGGAAGGGAAGCTGAATCTCCAGTGAGTGCTCACCGTCGAACCCCACGCGGCTCAGCGCCACCTCTTTGCCCAGCGCTTCCACCAG
>CAZGKH010000398.1:0-1368 GCA_964525665.1 uncultured Anaerolineae bacterium
ACGGTGTCAACGATGGATAGCGAATTTGAATCGGGATTCACCACCAGACAAAAAGCGCCATCGGATGTCACGGCGATGGCGGAGCTAGATCGTTTGATGGCGATGGCTTGAGCACTTGTCCTGGGTGACAAGCCCTTGGTCCTTTGGCCCAAGGACAAAGGGTACAGGGCGGCCAGTTTTGGAGAGCGAGACGATGCCATGCCCCACAGAAGGCAGGCAAGCAGGAATAGCAATATCAGCCATTCCACACCGGAACTCCCTCTGCGAAATCCCATTTTTCTCTCACTCCATCAAACCAGAACCCGTGTTGCGTGTTGTGTGTTGCGTCTTCACGCAGTACGCAATACGCAACACGTTTTCTCACCACCAGTTCTGGTTTCCGATCTTACGCTCTCTCTCGATGGCTCTCCAGGGCCCGCTTCAGAGACTCTATCTCCCTTTGCAAGCCCTTCTGCCGTCGGGCGATGTTGAAGACGAAGGCGAAAATCAAAGTCCAAAAAACTGCGTAAGCGGCGAAAAGATAACCCAGATTCTCCATCTTTCATAACCTCCTATCGGCTTAGTCTCGTTCGCCGAAGGTCTCAGACCGAGGCGCCCCCGGGCTCGGTCGGGAGACCTTCGCCCATCAAAGTCGGGAGACCTTCGCCCATCAAAGTCGGGAGACCTTCGCCCATCAAAGACTTCTATCGGCTTAGTTTATGCTTCAGTTGTTCCACCTCGTCAGCGAGCTGCTCCAGACGCACGCGGTGGACCAGTAGGGTGAAATATAGCAAAGTGAAAGTCCCGATGCAGAAGAGCATGGTGATCAGCATCGGTGTGGCCAAGTGGAAGCCTCCGCTATCCAAGATCACCGGATGAATGGTCCGCCACCAGCGGATGGCCATGAAGGTGATGGGCACGCTGACGAAGCCCACGATGCCGTGGACGGCAGCGAAGCGGGCCTGGCGGGCCTCATCGTCAATGGCGTTGCGGAGCATGAGATAAGAGACGTAGATCAACCACAGGATGGTGCTGGTGGTGAGGCGGGGATCCCAGGTCCACCACACGTTCCAGGCCACTTTGGCCCAGATGGAGCCACTGATGATGGCCATGGTCATAAATGTAACCCCTACCTCAACCGAGGATAGGGCCACTATGTCCCATTTGCGCGTCCCCTTCCACAGGTAAGCAATGCTGGCGATCAGGGTGACGAAGAAGGCGAAGAAGCCCACCCAGGCCGAGGATACGTGAAAATAGAAAACGCGCTGCATGTCGCCCATAGTCCGCTCCGTGGGAGCGTAGACGAAGACCATGTAAAGCGCCGCTATCATGACGATAGCGCTGGCCCAGATTAGGATGTCGCTCACTCGATAGCTTTTCTCGTTCATC
>CAZGKH010000398.1:1468-2742 GCA_964525665.1 uncultured Anaerolineae bacterium
GCCTGGTACATGGGCCCCGCCGGAGCCACCATTTCCATGATCTCCCGCTTCCCGGCATAGGCCCCTACGGGAAGCCCTCCTCCAATGACTTTGCCCAAAGTAGTCAGATCCGGATCAATCCCGTAGAGTTCCTGGGCTCCACCATAGGCCACGCGAAAGCCCGTCATCACTTCATCGAAGATGAGAAGAGATCTGTGTTCCTTCGTGACCCGGCGCAGCCCTTCCAGGAAACCATCTTGGGGCAACACTACGCCCATGTTACCGGCCACCGGCTCGATGATGACAGCCGCGATCTGGTCAGGGTTGGCGTCGAAAAGGGCCTCCACCGCCGCCAGGTCGTTGTATGGCGCTGTCAAGGTATCGCTAGCTGTGGCCGGCGGCACGCCAGGGCTGTCGGGCAAACCCAAGGTGGCTACGCCGGAACCGGCCCGCACCAGCAGCATGTCGGCGTGGCCGTGGTAGCCGCCCTCGAACTTCACGATCTTGTTGCGTCCGGTGTAAGCCCTCGCCAGGCGCAGGGCACTCATGGTGGCCTCAGTTCCAGAGTTGACGAAGCGCACCATCTCTACCGAGGGCACAGCCTCCGCCACCATCTTGGCCAGGGTTGTCTCCAGTTCCGTGGGTGCGCCGTAGCTGGTCCCATTCTCCACCGCCTCCTTGAGAGCCGCCACCACTCGTGGATGAGCATGGCCCAAGATCAGCGGGCCCCAAGAGCAGACGTAGTCTATGTACTCGTTGCCATCAACGTCATAGATCTTGGATCCCTGGCCTCTGGCGATGAAAAGAGGCTCTCCCCCCACGGCGCGAAAAGCTCGCACGGGGCTATCAACCCCACCAGGAAGGTACTGTTGCGCCTCAGCGAAAAACTTGCCTGATCTATCTGTCTTCATAGAACCTCCTCAGTAAAGTATTTCACCCGTTCCTTCTTGTACTCCGTGGTGCTGTAGAGTATGACGTAATCCTCGACGCCCGTCCCCCTCGCAATGGTTGTGGCTACCGCCTCCACTTCCTCTTTGCCCTGGCCGTGGATCATGGTGAAGAGGTTATAGGGCCAGCGGGGCGGGTAGGCGGGGCGCTGGTAGCAATGGCTCACCTGGGGAAACTCAGCGGCGCGCCGGCCCACCTCTTCGATCTCCACTTCGGGCACCACCCAACAGGCCATGCCATTGGCTGTGTATCCCACCCGCCGGTGGCGCAGCACCGCGGCAAAGCGCCGCATGATGCCCGCCGCTTCCAGCTCCCGCGCTTTGTCCAGCAGGCGCTCTTCGCTCAGG
>CAZGKH010000398.1:2842-4265 GCA_964525665.1 uncultured Anaerolineae bacterium
CAGGGGGCGAGGTGCGCTGCCCTCTTTGAGTTTGAAATGGGTCTTGATTTTGAAAACTCGGAGCGACGGCAGATTCAGCCAATCGTCCACGCCGGTCTGCCGGGCTAGGCGGCCGACCTCGGCAGCCACCTCCTGGCCGGGCGGGACGGCCAGGGTGAACCAGAGGTTGTAGTGATGCGGACGGGCATAGTTGTGGCTCACGCCGGGGTGGGCACTGACCTGCGCTGCCACGTCTTCCAGGGCGGCATCGGCCAGGTGAAAGGCCACCAACGTGCTCTGATAGCCCAGGCGGCGCGTATCAAAGATGGCGCTGATCTGCCGGATGACGTTTGCCTCTTTCAGACGGCACACCCGCGCCAGCACCTCGGATTCCTCCAGGCCAAGGGCCTGGCCCAGCGCGGCAAAGGGGCGCGGCGTCAGGGGAAAGTCTGCCTGCAACCGTTCCAGCAGCGCCCGATCAACGGCGTCCAGTGGAGTCATGACCTCGCCTCCGCCAGGGCGCGGGGCTGGTAGACACAATAGGGCTCTTCAGCCAGGTAGTTGCCCGTCAGGCTGTAAGCCCGCGCCCGGCAGCCGCCGCACACCCGTATGAATTCACAGACACCGCACTTGCCCTCATATTGGTCAAAATCGCGCAACGAGCGAAACAGGGGAGAATCGAGATAGATCTCATCAAACGGCTGCTGGCGCACGTTGCCCGCCACCACCGGGAAATAGCCGCAGGGCGTCACGTCGCCGCGATATGAGATGAAGCAGTAACCATCCCCGGCCAGGCAGCCCCGTGTCGTGCGATCCAGGCTGCCCGGATGTCCCTGGGCGGCGCCTCGCGGGCGCACCAGGTTGGGCTGCTGGCGGTCTTTCCGTCGGTTCTGGGCCACGATACGCATAAAGTGCGGCCCACACGTTACCCGGATGGGGATAGGCGAGTCCTTGGTCATCCCGTAGATCTCGTGGAGTATCTCCTCATACTCCTGGGGTGAGACCTCGTCGTCAATCTTGCCCCGGCCGGTGGGCACCAGCATGAAGACGTGCCACGCCTCAGCGCCGATGGTTACCGCCAGGTCGCGCACGGCCAGCAGGTCGTCCCTGGTCTGGCGCATCACCGTGGTGTTGAGCTGGAAGCCCAGCCCGGCTTCTCGGCAGGCGGCCAGGCCCTCCATCGCCGCGTCGAACGCGCCGGGCACACCCCGGATCGCATCGTGCCGCTCGGCCGCCGAGCCGTCAATGCTGACAGAAATGCGGCGCACACCCGCCTCTTTGAGCTTGCGTACCGCCTCTGACGTAATGAGCGTGCCATTGGGCGAGACGGCCATCCGCAGGCCCCGCCGAGTGCCGTGGGCGGCGATCTCAAAGATGTCAGGCCGCATTAGCGGTTCGCCGCCGCTGATGACAAAGATCGGCCGGCTGAACTCGGCCAACTGGT
>CAZGKH010000399.1:0-4262 GCA_964525665.1 uncultured Anaerolineae bacterium
CCGAAGCCCCGACCCATCGCCAGCCGCCCCGTGACAGGTCACGCAGTTGGTCGCGAAGATGCCCTGGCCGCGCACCGCCGACGGCATCTCAGGCGGGAACAGTTTCTCCGCCACTGGCGGCTGGGTGGGCTCTGCAACTGTGGGCGTCGGCGGGACCGGCGTGGCGGTGGGCGGCCGCGACGTGGGTGTCGGCGGGACCGGCGTGGCGGTGGGCAGTCGCGGCGTGGGTGTTGGCGCTTCGGCCTGCCCACAGGCGGCCATCAACAGCAGCGTCGCCAGCAACGCCACCAGGATCAATATCCAACGTGTTACTCTTCTGTCCATGATTGTCCTCCCTTCAGATCTCGAGTCACAAACTCCAGTACACGCCACACTGCTCGCAGGGATGGAGCGGTTGGGCCATGGGCAGCGCCGCCCGCCGCTTGACGTATTTTGCACCATTCCAGATTTGGGCGAAGGGCGTTTGAAAGACGTTGCCCAAGACGAGACCGGCGTAGTTGGTGGTGGAAAAGGGCGAGATGCAACACGGCAGAACGTTGCCGCTGGCAGTGATGTAGGTCGTCGTCCACAGTCGAAAACAGGCCGACCAGGGCTTGTCTCCGTCATTTGGCGCGCGCAGGCTCTCCTGTGGCGAGGCCAACCCCGAAGCACGGAAGGTCAACCCGCAAGCTACGGCTCGCGCGGCGGCCTCAGTCAGAGCGGCTTCTTCCTGCGCTCGCAGGCGCCGATAGAGGGACTGTTCCGTCTGGGCCAGCCCCCGCTGGATGAGCACCAGCCGTTGCACGTATACCTCTGGCACGCCGATATCGGTGGCCAGGTTGACGAGGGCGGGCAGCTCGCTCAGATTCTGGCGCATTGCCGTGAGCCAGAATGAAAGTCGGGGATGTTGGTTTCTGTGCAGGCTCACAAAACGGCGCAGGTTCTCGATCACCGTGTCAAAAGAATCTACGCCGCGGATGCGGGCATAGGTGGCGGCGGTCGCAGCATCAAGGGAGACGCGGAACTCGTCCAGCCCGGCGTCAATCAGGGCGTGTTGCCAATCCTCGTCGAACAGAATGGCGTTGGAATTGAACAGCACCACGGCGGCGGGATGCAGTTCCTTGACATAGCGGATCATCGCCGCCAGTTCGCTATTGAGCAGCGGCTCGCCGATGCCATGCAGCACCACCCGGTCTAGGATGGGAAACTGATCCACAATGGCCTGGAACTCGTCCAGCGTCAGGTCGTGGAGAGGTTCGAGCAACTCAAAGGTGCGGATGCACGTCTGGCAGCGCGAGTTGCAGCGGTTGGTCACCTCTATGTACAGCTCGCGGGGCATCCCTTCGACGATGCTCAGGACAGGCTCTTCCGCGAAAGGGTCTCGTGCCATTCAGTCACTCCAGGCGTATTTGAGGGTGGTTCCCAGCAGATAGTATGCAGCCAGCAGAGTCCCTTTGATCGTACCGCTGACTTTCGACTGTCCGGCGATGCGAGGGCGCGTAGCCACCGGCACTTCGACGATACGATGCCCGCGCCTGGCGCATTTGACGATCATCTCGACCGTCCAGCCATAGGTCATCTCGCGCATGCCCAATCCGACCAACACCGGGCGGCGAATGGCCTTGAACGGCGGCAGGTCGGTGATCGGCTGCCCATAGAGCAACCGCACCAGGCCGGTGGTCAGCCCGTTGCCCAGGCGTTGGTGGGGCAGGAGCGCGCCTCTCGCTGCCGGACCGAGCACTCGCGAACCCAGAACCAGGTCAGCTTCGTCTCGCTCGATAGGCTCAATGAGGGCTGACATCTGGCTGGCATCGTCGCTGCCGTCGCCGTCCATGAAGACGAGCACGTCGAATCCATCGGCCGCAGCGGCGACACCGGCCGCGCAGGCATAACCGTAGCCTCGCCGCTCCTCCCGCACCACCAGGGCTCCTGCCGTCTGGGCCACCTCCCCCGTGCGGTCCGTGGAGCCGTTGTCCACCACGATTATCTGGTGAACCAAATCACGGGGTACACCGGCTATCACGTGAGCCACGGCACCTTCTTCGTTCAGGGCGGGGATAATAACCGCGACCCTCACTTCAGCTCACCCCTCAGGCGCGCCGCGTGCAGGATGACGATGACACTCATGCCGTCCATGATTTCACAATAGTATCCCCCTTGGGATTCACACCACGATGGTGGTGCAGACGTTTTTAGCTCTAGGCAGGTCCTTCTGGGGCGCTAACTCGACCTCCAGGTGGATCTCATCGCCCCGCACCCAGGGGCAATACGCGTCGTGCTGGTCCAGATCACCCAACAACGCCCGGCGACTGGCACAGCCTCCCTGGCAAGGACAGCCCGGAGCCGATGAGGGCGCCTGGCGGGCGAGTTGGAACTCGGGACTGTCCATGATTCCCTCGCCCAGACGAGGTAGGTCTGCAATGGTGAGAGATCTGTCGGGCCAGTAGACACAGGGTATGACTTGGCCTTGGGGGGTGAAGCGGATGCTGTGGCGGCCACAGGGAGAGACGGCCAGGCCCAGCCCCAGGACGGCCCGCACCACCGGCTCAGTGCAGCTCACGAGCTGAGCCGAGGCAAAAAGCCGCCGATAACCCTCCCAAAACTGCTCGTAGCTCAATTGGAAGCGATCGGTCCTCACGGGCTGATAGACGTTGACCCGCAGGTTGGTCCCCAGGGAGCGGGCCAGTCGGGCCAGGCCGTCCATCTTGTCGTAGTTGGTGTTCATCATGGTGGCCAGAATAGAGACCTCGATCCCCAGTTGTCGGCACCGCTCCATGGCAGCGTGGACATCCTGCCAGTTCCCCCGACCGCGGAAGAGATCCTGCTCCTGCTCCGAGGGGAAATCAATGGACACCTCCACGTCGTGGAAGGCCCGCAGATACTCGTCAGGGATGGTGTTCAGGCTGTAGCCGTTGGAGGCCATAGTCAGCTTGATCCCTCGATCCCGCAGATAATCCACTATCTCCAGGAATTGGGGATGCAGAGCGTTCTCCCCCGTACCCATGCCCATGGCGCTGACAGGGAGATGCTGGCAGATGGTCTTGATGTCCGCCAGGGTAAGGCAATAGACCTGGTCTGTAGGGCGGTAACAGTGGGCGCAGTTCAGGCTGCAATCGTTGGTCAATCCGATGCCAACGGAGAGACCCATAATCTCCTCCAATGTTCGGTTCCCACATCTATTTTGACGACTTAACGAATGGGTTTCTTACCTTTGCTACCGGACACTTTCCCCTCTCGCTCGGCGACTCTCATCTCGACGCACTTTGTCCAGGGAAGCAACTGCCCTACGGGGCACGGTTTCATCCCGTAGGGCTTGGCTCCTTCGGCCCGCACGTTCCACAGCCAGACTACTTCCGCTCCAGGATCCCCGGCTCTGTCATCCTACGCGGGTCGAGGATGGCATCCAGTTCGTCAGGTGGCAGCACACCCTGCTCCATCGCCACTTCACGCACGGTGCGCCCGCTGCGATGGGCCTCCTTGCTGATCTCGGCCGCCCTGTCATAGCCGATGACTGGGGCGAGGGCGGTTGCCAGGGCCAGACCGCGCTCCACCGTCTCACGGCAACGCGCTTCATCGGCCTCGATACCAACGACACAGCGATCGGCAAAGGCACGGACCGCATTAGCCATCATTTCTATGGAACTCAGCAGGTCGTGAGCCATCAGCGGCATCATCAGGTTCAGCTCGAAATAGCCTCCCAATCCCCCCAGGGTGATGGCGGCGTCGTGGCCAATGACCTGGGCCGCAACCATGATCAGAGCCTCGGCCATGACGGGGTTGACTTTGCCCGGCATGATGGACGACCCCGGCTGCACGGCGGGCAGCCGCAATTCCCCCAGCCCGCTGCGAGGGCCGGAGCCCAGCCAGCGGACGTCGTTGGCGATTTTGGTCAGGCTCACGGCGATGGTCTTGAGCTCGCCGGAGGCCTCCACCAGGGCATCGCGGGCGGTGTTGGCCTCGAAGTGGTTCACAGCCTCGACGAACGCGGTGCCAATGGCCTGGTTGAGATAGTCAATGGCCAATTGCGGGAACCCGACCGGGCAATTGATTCCCGTGCCCACGGCGGTGCCGCCCAGGGGCAACTCGTTCAAGGTCGCCATTGCCCTCCCGGCTCGCTCAATGCCCTTTTGGATCTGGGCCGCGTATCCCCCGAACTCCTGACCCAAACGGATGGGCGTGGCATCCTGCAGATGCGTGCGCCCGGTTTTGACGATGTGGTCGAAGGCCCGGGCCTTTTCGGCCAGGGCCTCGTGCAGGTGTTTCAGGGCCGGTATGAGCTGGTC
>CAZGKH010000400.1:0-4259 GCA_964525665.1 uncultured Anaerolineae bacterium
AGATCCAATTTTGCTCGGCCTGGATCGCCAGATCCAGGCCAAAGGCGGGGATTTGACAATCCCCTCAGAGCGATTTTGGATCTACTGAGTCTTGAAGACTTGTTACCGGTTCTGAAACTGGGCCTCGCTCATACCCCAGCCGGCTAACTGGAAGTAACTGCAACTATTATATCCCAAATCTTGTAAAAGGACAAAGAGCAAAGCCACCTGCGCGATTGAGGCAGGTGGCTTTGTTTCGCTGCCCAAGAGCTATCCCTTTAGGCTTCACGGATGGCTCTTCAATACGATGGGCAGGTAGACGCGGCGGCCGGGTGCAGCGCCACATACTTGGACCTCTACATCGTCCAAGTAGAAGCTGGTGGGGTTCGCCTCGTTGGTGTCGGCGTGGAATGTCAGGCCCACGGGCTGGCCGGTGTAGCCGGTGAGGTCGAAGGTGGTCTGATGCCAGGCGTCCCTGGGCGAATCATTGGTAAGGGTCTCGATCACCACCTCGCCACCTGGATCACCAATCAGCACGATCAGGATGTCCGCGTCGGGATCTGGATCGGTGCTCTCCACGTACCACCAGTAGGAGAGCGTAGCCGACGTCGCATCGGGTGGAAGCTCGACGTCGGTGAAGAGCTCATCGCCAGCGTTGTTGGCGCCGCCCAGGTGGGCACTGTAGGTGCCGCCGTGGGCATGGGCCGTGGTGACTTGAGTCCCGCCGACCGCACCCCAGGGTGGGAGGAGGCCGGCTTCGAAGTCACCGTGGGGCAGGATGTTCTCACAAGTGGGGGTGGGTGGTACCGTGCCGGTCGTCGTGGGTGTGGCTGTCGGCGGTGGGGAGCCTGTCACCGTGGGCGTGGGAGTAGGTGTAGTCGTCGGTGTTGATGTCGGCAGCAGGGTACCTGTCGGCGTGGGCGTAGGGGTCTCTGCGCCGATGCCCGGCCAGAAGCCAGCGCCCAGCCGGAAGTCCGCGCTGCTCGCTGTACCGGCGGCCGGCTGGCCAGCGCTACCATCCAGGGCGTAGTTGGCCGATGAGGAGTGGCCACCCCCGCCGGCGATAACGTGCCACACCAGACCGAAGTCAGCTACAGAGGCCGCCAAAGTCACCGCAGCTAGCAGCCACACAGCCACCAGGCTGCCTGCCACGATGAGCAACTGTCGTCTGTTCATGCTAATACCTCGCTCTCTTTCCAAGAAAAGTACATCCCAGGCAATTCTAAGCAACGGCTAGAAGTCGTCCTTTCACCCACCGTTGATGCCTTCATGGAATCCTCACCACCCCGTTGGGTGACAGATTGATGCCCCCGGACGGCGAGAGCAGAAGGTTGCCACTGGGGCCGACGACTGCAGTTCCCGCTCTGGCGTGGATCTGCACATACTCCGCGAACGTGACAGCTTCCTCGTACCGACCAGCCTGAATCTGGATCTTCGAGCCAGGCCAGGCGTAGCTGCTCGCCTGACTGATATTAGGGAACGGACGCCATATAGTGCCGTCCGCGTCTGGTCCGGTGTAGGCGGCGTTGGCGAACACGCTTCCAGTGTAATGCTGGAAGTACAGGTCATCATCGCTGGTGATGTCGACATCGAGTTGAATGATGTGAAGCTGCCCGCGAATCCCGGGGGCACGCCCACTATCCAGATCCCAAACCGTCACACCTTCCGATTCGTCGCTCCAGGATCCCGGGTGACACTCGTAGTTGAAGAAAGGATCAGTTTGCGAGGACACGGCAATCCGGCGCCACTGTTGGGTTTCGAACACGTGGATGGCGCACTCCTCCTCGGACGATGATGCTCCACCCGTTAGGATGAACAGGAGGTGCCCACTTTCAGAGAATGATGCCCCCTGACTATGTTGGATGGTGAGCTCGCTTTCATTGGCGTCGAAAATCCGCTGGTCCCCCCGCCCCGTGACTTTCACTTGAGGTGGGTTTGCTTGCAGCAAATCCCAATCGATCTCGTATTTCGAGAGGAATTTAACATTATCCCAGGTGCGCGCCGTGTACACCAATCCCTCAGGGTCGGACGGGTCAACCGCGGTCCAAGAACCATCTGGCGTGCTGATTTCGTCGTAGCCTAGGAAATACAGGTCTGACGCCCTGAACACAGCGATGCCCGGCGGAGGGGTCTTACCATTGCAAGGCCCCTCGACGCATTCCAGGGGCAGGACTAGATATCCATTGTAATACGTCAGGTCTCCCATATGGTTGTAGCCCGCATCGTGCAGCGGTTGCACGTCTTGCATATACACGCGCAGGATGCCGAGTTCTGCCCATCTGCTCGAGTCTGGCATATTGCCCAGGTCGATTCCGACGGGGATTTTCCACAGATACTCCTGTTGGGTGATGTACCAGTGATCGTCGTCGTGGCTCACACCTTGCATCAACTCGCTGAACGGCGTCTCGTCATTATGAGGATAGTTCCCAATGTAACGGTAGTATGACTCGTATGGGCCTAGTGTGCCGCTCCCCTGGGATGCGCTGCTGCTCGCCCCGACCAGTGCCAGGGCCAGAACAACTAGTGATAGCTTCTTCATGACCTACCTCCCCCGATCCTGCGTGGTCTCCCGAGCAGGATGGTCATTGCAGGGTCACCAGGACCAAGATCTGCCCCTTCTGACCCTCTTCGAGTGCTTCCATCGCCTTGCCCAGAATGGCTCCCTGCGCCTTGGCATAGTCCAGCACCTTCATGGCGTAACCCGGCGTTGGCGATGTAGTCAAGAGATCTCCGGGTTCGACGGTGCCGTGGGTGGCATCCACGTTGCAGTACACCCGCCCTGCCAGCGCCACGTCATAGTCGAACTGGTCCGACCCTAGACGCACCCCAGAGCCCAGGCCTTTGGCCCCGGTCACGATTCCAGCGACCTTGCGGTCATACGGTTCATCGCTTACGGTGAGTTTACCAGGATTATCGGGGTCTATGATCAATACCGTGCCGGGACGGATCTCGTCATCGCTGGATACATCGAAGCCCTCCGCATAGTCAAGCCCTTCGCCCAGTTCGATGACGGTTGCACCTGTGTCCTGGCTACGGACCTGCACGTTTCCTGAGAAGATGGCGGCAATGCCACCAGTGCCGCCCTCGGCGTAGATAGCTGGCCCGCCGCCCTCGTTACCAGCAGCCAGGGCTGCGTGCTCCGAGGACTGGGTAACGGCCTTGATGCCGTTATAATTTGTGCTCCGGCCGGTGACGCCAGTTCCCTCCACGCTGTGCCCAAACACACCGCTTATCTCGCCGTGGGTACTCGTGCCGGTCCAACCAACCAGGCCATTGCCATTGGTGCTCTCGCCCGCGACCCCAGTGCCGGTGGTGCTCAGCCCACGGACAGCATTACCATCGGTGCTCTCACCCTTGACGCCGTCGCTAGTACCCTGCCCATATACGCCCGTGTGTCCGCCTTGGCCATACACGCCCACGCCACTGCCGGTGCCGTGGACGCCATGCATCCCAGACGGTGGGCTTTCTCCCGCTGGGCCATTGGTCCCCAGCAGAGCGATGTTGTTCTGGCTCCATGCCTCAACGGCCCAGCCCCCGGACGTGTTGTAGACGTGTAGCGTGTCGGGGCCTGCGCTGGAGATGATGGCTCCTGGCCTGAGGCTCAAGGCGTAGGGCACGGGTAGCAGTTCTTGGCGGGGCGAAAGCCACTGACCGTTGACTTGGATGCGCAACCAGAGGCCACGACCGTCGATGTAGAAGAGCAAGCCCGTAGGTATGTCGAGTTTGATGGTGAACAAACCATTGCTCACAGGCACGTTGTCCTTGACGATGTCGCTGCCTATTTGACTGCCCGCCGTAGCGTCGTCCCAGAGCTGGAAGACCAGGTTGTAGCTGCCGTTGAGCGGGTTGCCGCCCGCATTGGTCAGCCTACCCTGGTAGCTGATCTTGCTGGCGACGGTGCCAGCCAGGGTGATGGCGCTGGCGGTGCCAGGGTCCTGGGTCGGTGGACCGCTTGCCATTGAGCCGGTGACGAGCAGCACCGTCACGGCTGCCATGAGCACGATTGTGATCAAAGTCATTCGAGTTCGCATTGTTCCTCCTCCTTTTTTTGCACCGTTACCTCCGATGAATGCGGTCACAGTTGTTCGGATTCGCATTCTATTGCCCCCTTTCTTCCCTTACTGTCGCTTCAACTAGTAGCAGGCAGACACATTGGCCGGACGAAGAGGACAAGCCTGGCCAAAACCAACACAAAAGGCCAGCGCTAGACGCCCGCGCGTTCCAGCATTGGCCTTGGCTAACAAAGCCCTCTCATGGCTGTGTAGTAGTAATGGTGTGTC
>CAZGKH010000401.1:0-4257 GCA_964525665.1 uncultured Anaerolineae bacterium
CTTTACTGATAACCTAGGGTTGAAGGCTGTGCACATAGTTGATCACGTCCCAGCGCTGCCGTTCGGTCAGGTTCTCCCGCAAGGGCGGCATGGTCGCAAAGCCCTGGCTGATGATGCGGTAGATGCTCCCGTCGGGGTATTCGGCGAAGCGCGCTTCGGTCAGATTGGCTGGCCGGCGAGCGTCCTCCCGCCAGAATTCGACGACGGATCCATCTCCCTGGCCCGTCTGGCCGTGACACAGCGCACAGTGCAATTGATACAGGATCTCACCCCGCTGCAACGAGACCTCATCGGCTGGCACGGGGTTGGCCGGTGGCTGACCTGCGTCAAGATAGGAGGGTCGAGAGAGAGGCACGGCCTCGTCCGGCGGCAGGCGCCGTGGCCCTTCCTGGTAGTCAATCGAGGGCTGATCTTCCATGAAGCTCCCGAAGTCCACCCCAACGACTTCATATGTGACCATCAGGAGCGCGTATCCAACTACGGCAAGGACGGCCAGCGGGATCAGGATGCGACGGATCATGGTTCCCTCCCCTCAGGCTCTTGGATGTTCTCAGCTCCCTGGGACTCCAGAATCGCGCGCGCTGCTTCTTTCTGGTTGTCCGGACATTGGAAGAGCACCCCGATTCGGCCATCGGTCAGCGAGGGATGGTAGTGCTGAGAGGTGGCAGAAGGAGCAGTGTTCAGGAACACCACGCCCAGGAAGGTACCCAGAATCAAGAACAACATCGTGAACGCATACAGGAGCAAGGCTGTGGGCGGCCCAGGCACGATGGGCTGGCCGCCGACTCGGATGACGTAGAGATTAGGCGTCACGGTGGTGAAGAAAAGGCCGACCAGGAAGCCCGCCACGGCGCTGACCAGGCTGATGATGGGCAGTCTGGTGCCGATGCTCGGGCGTCCCGTCATCCTGGCGGAATAGGGCACGCTCGACAAGACCGTGATGTCGCGGTCAGAGATGCCCATCTCGCGCAGTTGATCGAGCGTGTCGGCGGTGCGATCAACGTCTTGGAACATTCCCATCAGAACGGTTGAATCTGTCATTTGACGAATCTCCAAAAGCGCTATTCCAACTCGGCCACGGTCGGCACCGAAGCCCTGCCGATCCGCCGCAGGCCGTGGGACATTTGCCCCTCCCTCACCTCCCACACCGGGATCATGGGGAACAGACGTGACAAAAGGCCGTACAGGAGCAAAAAAGTGGCCACGGAACCCATCAGGATGAAGATTTCCACCAGCGAGGGAGTGTATGTGCCCCAGTTGAAGGGCATCCGATTGCGTCGCAGGAAGCCGGTCACGATGATGAAGCGCTCCAAGAACATGCCCACGTTGACGCCCAGGGCGATGAGGAAGAGGGCCACCGGCGAGCTGCGGATGCGCCGATTCCACAGGGTCAGCCACGGAACAACGATGTTGAAAAACAACATGGCATACCAGAGAGGAGCCACCGGGCCTCGGGCCTGCAAAGTGAGCAACTGGTGTCCGATGGCCTCACCGCCGTACCACTCGGTCAGGTAGTCAGAGAAGAAGAAGTAGGTCCACACGAAGGAGAACACGAGCACCAGCTTGGCCAGGGCGTCGAAGTGCTCCTGGCGGATGAAGTATTCCAATTTCATGGTGGAGCGGGCGATGAACAGCACATTGATGCCCGCCGACAGACCAGAGAAGATGGCCCCCGCTACGAAGTACGCCCCAAAGATGGAACTGTGCCAACCGGTCACCCTGGTCAAAGCAAAGTCCCAGGCCACGATGGTGTGGACGGAGAACATCACGGGGATGATGACGAAGGCAAAGACGCTGATGGCCAACTGGAGATTGCGCCACTGAGTCTCAGTGCCCTGCCACCCCAAAGCCAGCGCCCGGTAGAGCTTCTTGCGCCATCCCCTGGTGTGGTCACGAGCCATGGCCAGGTCTGGAATCAAAGGCAGAAAGACGTACAGGGTGCTGCCCACCAGGTAGGAGATGATGGCTATCTCGTCAAAGAGGAAGGGCGAGTGAAAGTTGGGCCACAGCCCGCGCTGGTTGGGATAAGGCAGAATCCAATAGCCGCGCCAGGTGCGCCCCACGTGGATACCCAGGAACAGTAGAGCCACCAGCAACGAAACGGTGGTCATCATCTCGGCGGCGCGGGTGATGGGGCGTCGGAATTCGGCCTTGAACACGCGCAGGATGGCGGAGATAAAGGTACCAGAGTGGCTGATGCCGATCCAGAACACGAAAGATGTAATGTAGACTCCCCAATAGACCGGGCGCCGAATACCGGCCACACCCATCCCCCAGCGGATCTGGTAGAGCCAGGCGCCGACGAGACCGCCGCCAGCCAGGGCGGCAAGCACTGCCACCACGAGCCAGTAGCCCCGCCCGGTGCGCTGCATCGAGTCTATGACCATGCGGTTCATCTCCTCCTGAGGACGGGGGTCCAGGAGAAGATGCTGGCTATGCTCTTCCTCGTGTGCCTGTGACAGTGGGACAGCTCCTTCGACTCGGCTCAGGACAGGCATTTCAGCCGATCCTTCGGCTCTGCTCAGGACTGACATACGACTCACCTCGCTTCAGGTAGAATACGGAAGGCTCTGTGCCCAGTTCTTCCAGCAGGACGAAAGCTCGCTGGCTGCGCGCCAGTTGCGCCACGTAGCTCCGCGAATCGTTCAGGTCGCCAAAGACGAGGGCTTCGGTGGGGCAGGTTTGCGCGCAGGCGGGCCGCACATCGCCGTCTCGCAGGGGCACGCCCTCTCTGATGGCCTCCTGCCTGGCGCGATGGATGCGTTGGATGCAAAAACTGCACTTCTCCATGATGCCCCGCGCGCGCACCGTAACGTCGGGATTAAGCTGCTCGTTCAGCGGCTCGGGGAAGTAGGGGTTGAACCAGTTGAACATCCGCACCTTGTACGGGCAGTTCACCGCACAGTAGCGGATGCCCACGCAGCGGTTGTAGACCTGGACGTTGATGTTGTCCACTTGGCTGTGGTGGGTGGCATACACGGGGCAGACCGGTTCGCACGAGGCGTGCTGGCAGTGTTGGCACAGAACGGGCATGAAATTGGCCCTCACTTTGGGGTACTCGCCCTGCCAGTACCGCTCGATGCGAATCCAATGCAAGGACCTGCCCATGGTCACCTCTTCTTCACCCACAGTGGGCACGTTGTTCTCCGCGTGGCAGGCCACCACGCAGGCCTGGCACGCGGTGCAAAGGTCCAGGTCAACTACCATGCCCCATCTTTGTTTGTCTTCGGCCATTATCGCCTCCATGCTGAATACCCTCTCGCAGATACTCCATCCCCTCAGGGCTTCCCAGTCGGGCCAGGGGACAGGCTGGATGCCTGCTATGTGGCCTCTTTGCAGTTACCACGACTGAGCTTTCACCAGGGCGTCACTCTGTCTTCGCTGCTGTCCCGATGTTCAAGAGATCAGCCATGTTGGCCTGTGGATCAATTACCGGTTCTATCAGCGAAGTCTCACAGGTCATTAACGTAGTGACTCCTGGGCCATGCCCAGCGATTAAGCAGTCGCTATGCACCACTATGCCGATGGTAATGGCTCCCTTCCGATAGGCTCTCCCATACCTGTTGTCGTGATCCAGCAACGCGACGAAGTCCCCGAATCTGATCTTGTCAAGTTGATATTCCTCCACCGCCTCCGGATCGCTGGTCACGATATCATAATCGCCTTTGGCGACCTGTGTCGACCCTATACCTGACCCCATACAGACTGCCGGGGCAAGGGTGGTTACCGGAACTCGCAGCTTTGTCTCGCCCGACCTCTCGATTTTCATTTTCCCCAACAACATGGGATCAAGGTTGTAGAGCACGATGTCAGGGTAATCAATCAGCTTCAATCCCTGGCCTTTGCCAACAATGATGATTTTGTCCTCGTAGGTGAGCTTCTCTTTCACTTCACGGGGAAAATCAACAATGACATGTTCTGACCCGCCATGATGACCGATAACGTAACCTGTCGCCCCCTTAGCTTCTCCAGAAACGACTGTCGCCTTATTGCCTGCGCACGAATACACTTGAAGCGCTACGTTCGGATGTTCGAAAGGCTTCTTGGTATCGGCAGTGCAACTCACCCCTGGCTCGACGTGATCTCCCGCCCAGCCAAAGGCGGAATCGCCCACCTGAATGTTCAGAGTGATGCCGCCAATTCCGGGGAGTATGAAGGGACTTCCATCGTAGCCCACTCTCCAGGTACCCCTCGTCTTCGGTGGGCCGGGTTGACATTGTAACAGAAATTCTACGATGTTTTCTTCATTCGTCCTAA
>CAZGKH010000402.1:0-4257 GCA_964525665.1 uncultured Anaerolineae bacterium
GCCCATCCTCGATGGCGAGGACAGCGCGGGAGGACTGCTGATCCTGGATCAGGGGACGTCGTACCTGCACATCAGTGGCTTCACCCTGCGCGGCTTTCGAGACTGGGGGGTAGACTTGTCGGGGGGGAACCATCACGTTCAACTGGATCACCTGACCATCGGCGGGGGCGAGGCCGGCATTCACTTCACCGTAGGCAACTCCGGGGAGGCCCCCTACTACGGCCCAGTGAGCGATGTGGTGGTGGAAGACAGCACTATCTACGACAGCGTCTATACCGCGGTGGATTGCACCCCAGGCCCTTGCGACCGGATGACCTTCCGGCGGCTAGAGATCTACGGCTCGGGATTGGATGCCGGTTGGGGCAGCGACGGACTGGCCGTGGAGCGGGGACAGGACATCCTGGTGGAGGATTGCTACATCCACGATAACGGCGGTGATGGGATTGACCTCAATTCCCGCGACCCGGCGGGCAGCGTTTCTGGCGTCGTCGTGCGCCGCAACCGTGTGGGCAACAATCAGCGGAACGGGGTCAAGCTGTGGGCTGGCGGCCAGATGGTCAACAACGTCGTGTGGGATAGCGGAGAGACGGCGCTGGTGCTGGAAGCGGGCAGCAGCTACACCATCACTAACAACACCATCGCCAACTGCACCAGTTACACTTACCTGGCCGTGCTGGGCGGTTGGGCGACTTCCACGCCCTCCAACATCCAACTGTACAACAACATCTTCTACAACGACAACCCAGAGATGGGCGGCACCACCGTGTACTACCCTGAAGGGGCGATCCTGACCGCCGATCACAACCTGTACTACAACCCCTATCGCGAGGAGGACGTGATCTGTGCCGAATTCCTGGGCGAGGACGGCTGCTTCAACAGTACCCAGATAAACGACGGCACCTGGTTTGCCCAATCCGGCCAGGGGGAGCACAGCGCCTACGGGGATCCGTTGTTCCAGGACGCCCCCGGTAAAGACTTTCATCTGATGGCGGACAGCCCTGCCATAGACGCCGGCAGCGCGGACAAGGCCCCTGCCGATGACGTGGAAGGCCGCCTCCGCGATGCCACACCCGACATCGGCGCCTACGAATGGGGGGCGACCATGGTGACGCCGACCTCCACCAGCACGGCCACGCCCACCACCGCGCCCGCTTCCCGGCGGATCTACCTGCCGCTCATCCTGAAGGACTATGCTCCCTCCCCGACGCCCACCGCCACGGCCACAGCTACCGTGCCTGCTGCGACCGGCACGGCTACCGTGCCTGCTGCGACCGGCACAGCTACGGTCACGCCCACTACTGTGACACCGACCGCGACCGGCACAGCTACACCGACGCCCACCGTTGCTACACCCACTCCCACGCCTACCGGTCCAGCCGGTCAGGCGATCATTGTGGATCACACCGCCACCGGCCTCAGCCAAATCCCGTCCTACTGGCTTGAGCAGGCCAAGCAGCTTACCATCTGGTCTTACGGCTCCACCTCGCATGGCACCCAACTGTGGGCCGGTGCCGACTATCTGAGCCAGCACGTGAACCCGCCCACGTACAACTTTGCCAGGGCCTGGCGAACCCCTCCCGGCCAGGGCACCCCACCCCGCTTGCGCATGGGCTACGACGACGAGTGGTCGTGGGATCCCGACGAGTTTCTAGCTACGGCCCGCGACCTGCTCGACGATGCCCCAACCGCGACCGCTTTCATGTGGTCCTGGTGCGGGGAAATGTCGGAGCCGGAAACGCCAGTGCAGCAATACCTGAACATGATGACCCAACTGGAAACCGAATATCCGAACGTGCGCTTTGCCTACATGACCGGCCACACCGACGGTGGCAGCGGCGAGCTGGCCTACAACAATGGCCTCGTCCGGCAATACGTCCAGGATCACGGCAAGGTGCTGTACGACTTTGCCGACATCGAGAGTTATGATCCCGACGGAAGCTACTATCCATACACAGACGCTAGTTGCCCCTGGTGCTATACGTGGTGCAGCGATCACCCTGAAGACTGTGTCAACCTCCCGTCAACTGACGACGAATGTCAACACTCGCACGGCTTCAACTGCAAGCTCAAGGGGCAGGCGCTTTGGTGGCTATCCGCTCGCCTGGCTGGATGGGATGGGGTGTCTAGTTGACACCGACCACATCTCCATGCTCGACCTGACCACCGGCGCGGTGACCCCACTGTGGGAAATAGATTACAGCTATACAGCGATTGGCTTCCATTTTTCGGGACTCGCCTTCGACCGGCCTGGCTGGGCCGTGGTCTCCACCCACGACGACGATGCGGCCACTCACACCTGGATGGACGACCAGGTTTTCGCCGTCGAGCTCAAGCCGGGCGGGCGCGTGGTGCGGCTGGCGCATACCCACTCGCTGGTGGACGAAAGCCAGCCGGCGGAGTATTACTACTGGGCCGAGCCGCACGCCAGTGCCAATCCCGACCTGACGCGGGTGCTCTTTACTACCAACTGGGGGCGCTTCGACACGGGCGAGGTGGAGATGTTCATGGTCGCCCTGCCGCCGGACTGGCCCGAGCGGCTGCCGTGATTCGTGCTGTTTGGCAACCCGCATCTGGCCGGGGTTGCCCTCAGCGAGGTAAAAGTCGGGCCTTGGTTTTTGAATCCTCTGTCTGCTCACTCTTTCTCTAATCCACCGTCCTCACCTCTCCACCTCGCCAACCGCTCCTTTATCAACTTCTCATATCCCTGATCGCCGGGCTCGTAGTAACGACGGCCCGCGAGTTCATCGGGCAGATACTGCTGGGGAACATGGTGGCCGGGGTGGTCATGGGGGTACTTATACCCCTTGCCATGGCCCAGGGCCTTGCCGTCCCGACTGGCGTCCTTGAGGTGGTTCGGCACCCCAACCTTGCCCTCTCGTTCCACGTCGGCCAGAGCTTTGAAGTAGGCTCCTGTCGAGTTGCTCTTGGGAGCAGTAGCCAGGTAGATGGCTGCCTGGGCCAGGTTGTACTGAGCCTCCGGCAAGCCCACCCACTCCAGGGCGTTCGCGGCAGAAGTGGCGACGACCAGGCCCTGGGGATCGGCGTTGCCCACGTCCTCTGAGGCGAAGATGATCATCCGGCGAGCGATGAACCGGGCATCCTCCCCGGCGTAGATCATCTTGGCCAGCCAGTACAACGCGGCGTCGGGATCGCTTCCCCGCAGGCTCTTGATGAAGGCGGAGATGGTGTTGTAGTGAGCTTCCCGGTCGTAGACCAAAGCCCGATGTTGAATGGAGTCCTCAGCCACGGCCACGTCAATGTGGATCACCCCCCGGTCGGGTTTCGTTGTCTCGACAGCTAGCTCCAGGGCGTTGAGAGTGGTGCGAGCGTCTCCCCCAGCTACTCTCACCAGGTGGGCCATCGCCTCGTCGTCAATCTTGACCTCCAGCTTCCCATAGCCCCGCTCCTCATCGGCCAGGGCCTGACGCAGGATGATGGCCAGCTCCTCCTCGCTCAGGGGCTTGAGCTGGAAGACCCGCGAGCGGGAAACCAGGGGCGGGATGACCTCGCAGTAGGGGTTCTCAGTGGTTGCCCCGATGAAGATGATGGTGCCATCCTCGACGTGGGGCAACAGGGCGTCCTGTTGGGCCTTGTTGAAACGGTGGATCTCGTCAACCATGAGGATGGTCCGCTGACCATAGAGATTTCGCCTTTCCTTCGCCTGGGCGACGATCCGTCGGATGTCGGCCACGCCAGCCATGACAGCGCTGAGGGTCTCGAAATGGGATTTGGTGGTGTTGGCGATGATCATGGCCAGAGTGGTCTTGCCCGTTCCCGGCGGCCCCCAAAGGATGAGGGACGATAGTTGGTCGCCCTCGATAGATCGCCTCAGCAGTCTCCCTGGCCCCACGATCTCTTCTTGACCCACGAACTCCTCCAGGCTGCGAGGCCGCGTGCGGGCTGCCAGAGGCGCTTCTCTGCTGATTTGGTCTAGGCGACTGTGCTCAAAAAGGTCCATTGTACCCCCCCCAGACTTCCGAAGTCTCTACGGAGCCTTGCAATTGAAAGACGGTTGGCCGTTTTTGAATGCATTCTGTTGGACAGAGTTGAGTCCTAGACTTCGGAAGTCTCGACCGGCTTAATTATAACACGAAGGGTGCTCTCTGTCTATTTTGCCTCCCTTGCCCTTTTGTGATAGAATAGCAAGTCAGTCCTCAACCCTGAGAGAATCTATTCACCTTGCTCGCAGCGGGCCCTGGTCCGCTGCTCCAACAGCGATGGCCAGCGTTGCCAACTGTGAGACATACGCTTGGCTAG
>CAZGKH010000403.1:0-4240 GCA_964525665.1 uncultured Anaerolineae bacterium
GTCGTTAGAGATAAACTGTTTGAAATCTGGGAAACAAACATTCTCCCGCAGTTAGAAGAGCTATTCTATGGCCGGATCGAGCAGTTAGCTCACGTTCTCAAGGCTAAGACTGGCAGCACATCTTATCCATATCGGCTTGTTGAACCAACGGACGAAGAACTGGAACTGGGCGCAGGCGCCAACCTTGAGATCAAGTATAGAAGTCTTAGCGGAGAGCCTGGTGTTCGAGTCCTTCGAGAAATCGCTGGCGTTCGGGAGAGCGATCGACAGCCTCCCGAAAATAAGACTGCACCACAATAGATGAAGACAAACGTTTCTACAATTATAGAACTCCAGCCACGACCACTGAAAGAACTACTTGGCTATTCACCCCCAGCGGCCGATCTTCACAGGTGGCAGGCTGCAATAGAATCTATAAGTAACTTGATTCGAAAGGATTTGGGTCTGCGGGAAGATCCTCTCGTCGTTTCGACCAGGGGGCAGAACGTAAACCTACGAGTCTCGGGCATAGCCGGCCTGCTGCGAATTCAAAACCTAACTATCCAGGTAGCGCCGAAATTCGTATCAGGTAAGACCTCAATTTCCAGATGGCAGGCGAGCATCCTGAATATGCTGGCTGTAGCCCGCCGCAAAAGTTTCACTTATAGCCGTGTTGACATCATTGGTAGTGGCAGAGCCAGTTTCATCGATCACATAGCATTAGCCTACGCTGATGCTCTCGACAAGGCTCTCCGACACGAAGCCATTCAGACTTATAAGACGCGAGAGGAAGCATCCTTTTATCTTCGTGGCACTCTACTGATTAAGAGGCAACTACAGACCATCCTTACAAGACCTAGGCTGCTTCACTGTCGCGTCAGCTATCTTGACACCGATAACTCCCTCAACCAACTTCTTCACTGGGCAGGCCAAGCACTATTACGTGCTACCTTCGATAGTTCGGCTCGAAGGGCCTTAGCTGCCACCCTGGAAAGGCTTCCAACAGTTTCTGCTGTTCCCAGTTATTTGCTGCATATTCCCAGGTATCTACCTCACCAGTATGAGTATTACAAAGAGGCCTTTGATATTGCTGTGACTATGGCGCGGGGCTATGGTTATGGGCAACAATGGGGTACTCAGTCAGGCTATGGCTATGTTCTGAACATGGAGAGGATATTCGAAGGTTTCGTGGAGAATTCGCTGAAGGCAATCGCTCGATCAAAGCAAAGCACGGATGGTTGGGAGTGCCTGCCGCAGAAGAGTGCGGTTTTTGCAGTCGCGACCTCGGGCAATTGCAGTAACTACCACACGAGACCAGATAACAAATTAGTCGTTGATGGAGAAGTTGTTCTTCTAATTGACGCAAAGTATAAAAAGGCTTCATCCCTCAGATCGTCGAGACACCATCGTCCCGAAAACGCTGACCTCTATCAGTTGTTCGCTTCTCTGATCGCACATAAGTGCAACAAGGCTCTCATTGTATACCCGATGATGGTGACGGATGAAGACGAAGTAGACTCGGAACTCAGGGCCTGGCATGTTGGACTCGGTGGTGGTGAAGCTGTTCTCATTGCTGCGATGGGACTCGATGTGTCGGATCTGACTACTCATCATCAACTGTACCAAGTTCAGGGCAAACTAGTCGACGGAATCCAAGAAGTCTTGAGGTGGCCGACTAGCTCCCGGATGGTCGATGACTTAGTTTAGGGAGTGTAATCGCCATATTCTCCGGCTTGGCGATTTCGTCGTTCCTTGCTTGAGCTCTTATGCTGACTCACGAGTCCTATGATCGGAAGCCCCTCGCTACTGGATGTTCTGTATGCCTATGGACCGCATCTCACCCTACTTGATCCAGGCCACCATAGCCACCGAGGACAGGTACTTCTACCAACACCCCGGTTTCGGTCCCCTGGGCATCGCTCGGCCCTTATGGTATAACGTGACCGAGAGGGAAATCGTCTCAGGCGCTAGCACTATCACCCAACAGGTGGCTCGCAACGTCCTCCTCTCCCCCGTGGAGCGCACCCAGCGCACTCTCTCCCGCAAGATCAGGGAGGCGATTCTGGCCGCTGAGCTCACCCGCCGCTACCCCAAGGACACCATCCTGGAGATCTACCTCAACGAAATCCGGTATGGCAATCTGGCCTATGGCATCGAGGCCGCCTTCCCCCAGGCGGAGTACGACTGGTGCGCCGAGTAGACTCTCTTTGTCGGGGGGGGGTATCGCAGCCAAACGAGTGCGTCCCTGGGTGTTTATTCGATAAGTCACGTCCTGGTGAGGAGTATCAACGAGCATGACATCATTCGTCCTGTCTGATCACCAACTCGCGCTCATCAAGCGCCCCATAGAAAGCAAAATCTTCCTCGAAGGCCCAGCCGGCGCCGGCAAGACCGCCGCCGGTGTGGGGCGTCTCCTCCACCTGCTTGACTCCCGCGTCCGCGCCCGGGCGATGCTGGTGCTGGTGCCCCAGCGCACGCTGGCCACACCGTACTACGAAGCCCTCCGCCGCCCGACGGTGAGAGCCGGCGGGCAGGTGACCATCTCCACCGTCGGCGGCCTGGCCCAGCAAGCGGTGGACCTCTTCTGGCCGCTCATCGCCGAGGAGGCAGGCTTCGGCCAGCCCGATCAACCGCCCACTTTTCTGACTCTGGAGACGGCCCAATACTACATGGCCCGCCTGGTCCGCCCCCTCCTCGACCAGGGTTACTTCGAGACGGTGACCATCAACCGCAACCGCCTCTACAGCCAGATCATTGACAACCTCAACAAGGCTGCTGTGGTCGGCTTCCCCCACACCCAGATCAGCCAGCGGCTCAAAGCCGCCTGGGGAGGCGAACACAGCCAGAAGCGCATCTACGACGAGGCCCAGGCCTGCGCCACCCGCTTCCGCGAGTATTGCCTGGCCCACAACCTGCTGGACTTCTCGCTCCAGGTTGAAGTGTTTGTAAAGTACCTGTGGAACCACCCCCTGTGCCACGACTATCTGCTGACCCGCTATAGCCACCTCATCGTGGACAACGTCGAGGAAGATACCCCGGTGGCCCACGACCTGTTGAGGGAATGGCTGCCCCATTGCCGGTCCGCGCTCTTGATCTACGACCAGGAGGCGGGCTACCGTCGTTTCCTGGGAGCCGATCCGCAGAATGCCTACACTCTCAAGCAGTTGTGCCAGGAGGAGGTTGCTTTCACTGAGTCCAGCGTCACCTCATCCGATCTACGGGCCTTTGGGACCCAATTGGCCCGCAGCTTCAATCGCCCGACTGAGACAGCCGGGGGGGACGTGCGCGCAGTGCTGGCCTACGAATACCACCGTTACCACCCTCAGATGCTCGACTGGGTCGCCAGCGAGATCGCCGGGCTGGTGCACGAACAGGATGTCCCCCCTGGAGAGATCGTCGTGCTGGCCCCGTTCTTGACCGACGCCCTCCGTTTCTCACTGATGAACAGGCTGGAGCAACTGGGCGTCCCGGCTCGCTCCCATCGCCCCTCGCGGGCCCTGCGGGAGGAACCGGCCACCCGCTGCCTGCTGACCCTGGCAGCCATCGCCCACCCGCGGTGGGGAATTTGCCCCGGCCGGTTCGACGTGGCCTACGCCCTGATGCAGGCCATCGAAGGGATGGACCTGGTGCGGGCGCAACTCCTGGCCGAGATCGTGTACCGCGTCAAAGACAATGTGCCAACCCTGAGTTCCTTTGACCAGATCAACCCCGAGATGCAGGAGCGCATCACCTTTGTGCTGGGTGGACGCTACGAAGACCTTCGCGCCTGGCTCGAAGACTACATTGCCGGGTCACAGGCTCTCCTCCCTAGAGCTTTGCCGGAAAGTGCTCCAAGCCCCGTCCCCGGGGCGGCCCTTCGACGGGCTCAGGACAGCGCTTTTGCAGAGGTGGCTTCGCTGGCGCCGCCCCCGGGGACGGGGGCTGAGAGCGTTTTCAAGGGCTATCCGGGAGATCTCCCTAGAGCGGGGAGAGATGCTGCAGAATTCGACCACTTCCTAAGCCGTTTGTTCGGCGAGGTGCTGTCTCAGGCCGGGTACGGCTTTCACCGCAGCTATGACGCCGGGGAAGTGGCCGCCAACCTGATCGAGTCGGTGCAAAAGTTCCGCTGGGTGGCGGGTGGCGACTTCATTACCGAGGAAGGCGAGGAAGAGGAACGCAAACCTCTGGGACAGGAGTACGTCGAGATGGTGCAGGACGGCGTGGTCGCCGCCCAATACATCCGCAGTTGGCAGCTCCAGCCGCAGGACGCGGTGCTGCTGTC
>CAZGKH010000404.1:0-2261 GCA_964525665.1 uncultured Anaerolineae bacterium
CCTGGCTCTTACCTGGGGCATTCGCACCAACGCCACCCTCGTCTTCTCAGCCAATCAGGCGCTCCTGGCTGCTCTAGCCGGCGCCACCTTCGTCTCAGTCTTCGTGGGGCGGCTGGACGATGCGGGCAACGACGGCATGGAGGTGGTGGCCGACAGTGTGGAGATCTTTGAAACCTACGGTCTCAACGCCCAGATCATCGCCGCCAGCATCCGTCACCCCATGCACATCGTCGAGGCGGCCCTCCTGGGGGCAGACATCGCCACCGTGCCCCTCGCCGTCTTGATGAAGGCCATCAAGCACCCCCTGACCGACGTCGGCATTGAGCGTTTCCTGGCCGATTGGGCGCAGGTCAGCCAGAAATGAAAGTCTTCCTCCGCCTGTTGAAATATCTAAAACCATATTGGCGCTGGGTGGTGGTTAGCATTGTATGTCTGCTGTTCCTCACCATCCTCAATCTGCTGCCCCCCCTTTTCCAGAGGGAGATCATTGACGAGGTCGTCGGCAAGCGCCTGCTGGACCGTCTGCCCGTGCTCATCTTGGGGCTGGTCGGCGTCTACGCCCTGGCCCGCCTCCTGAACTTCGGGGAGCAGTATCTCAGACACGTCCTGGGGGAGAGGTTCATCCTCGACTTCCGCGTTCTCCTCTATGATTACCTGCAGCGCCTGTCCATCTCCTTCTTCGAGAACCAGCAGACGGGCGAGATCATGTCGCGCATCACCAACGATGTGAACGCCCTGGAGGACTTCGTCACCCACTCCGTGGGATTCCTCATCGTTGATCTACTGCGCCTGGTGGGGACAGCGATCGTTCTCTTCGTTCTGGACTGGCAACTGGCCCTTTTGACCTTGCTCCCGGTTCCCGTTCTGGTAGTGGGCCTGCGTCTGTTCAACACCCGCGTGCGACCCATCTACCGCCAGATCCGCGACCGGCTGGGCGACATCAATGCTGAGTTGCAGGACAACATCTCCGGTATTCAGGTGATCCAGGCCTTCGGCCAGGAGGGGTACGAGCTTGACCGCTTCACCCAGCGCAGCACCCGCTACTACGAGGAGCGCGTGAAGGGCATACGCTATTGGACAACTTTTTTCCCGGCCATACGCTTTGTGGCATCGCTGGGCATGGTCGTAGTGTTGGGCTTCGGCGCGCAGCGCGTCTTAAATGGCGCGCTGACTTTGGGTGGGTTGGTGGCCTTCATCTCCTACGTGGTCTCTTTCTACGAGCCCATCAACCGCCTGGTTCAGATTGACAACATTGTGCAGCAGGCCATCGCCGCCGGTGAGCGGGTGTTCGAGCTGCTGGATACCGTGCCTGATATCGAGGACGCGCCTGACGCCATCGAGTTGCCTGCTATCCAGGGAGCCATCGCCTTTGAGGGGGTCTCCTTTCGCTATGGCACGGGCGAGGAGGTGCTGCGCGACGTCAGCTTCCAGATGCGGCCCGGGGAGGTGGTGGCTCTGGTCGGGCCTAGCGGGGCGGGCAAGACCAGCATTGCCAACCTGATCCCTCGCTTCTACGATCCTGTCAGCGGCCGGGTCACGGTTGAGGGCCACGATGTCAGAGAGGTCGAGTTGGCCTCCCTCCGTAGGCAGGTCGCTGTGGTGCTACAGGATACGTTTTTGTTCAACGGGACGGTGCGCGACAACGTCGTCTACGGCAAACCGGATGGCAGCGAGGATGAGATGATCGCTGCCGCACAGGCGGCTTTCGCCCACGAGTTCATCGTGAGTCTACCCCAGGGTTACGAGACCGAGATCGGCGAACGGGGGGTCAGGCTATCTGGCGGACAGAAGCAGCGTCTGGCGCTGGCGCGGGCCATCCTGACCGACCCTCGCATCCTCATTCTCGACGAGGCCACCTCTTCTGTGGACGCCGAGGCCGAGTATCTGATCCAGCAGGCGTTGGAAAAGGTACTGGAGGGGCGCACCGCTCTGGTCATCGCCCATCGGCTGTCCACCATCCGCCACGCGGATAAGATCATCGCCCTGGAAGATGGCCGCATCGTCGAGGTGGGCGATCACCGCCAGCTCCTGGCCCGTGGTGGCCTCTACAGCCAGATGTACCGGCGGCAGTATGATCTGATGGCTGCGTCGGATTGACTTCAACTGGTACTTTGGGTTCGGCAAGGTCTCCTGACCGCAGCCGCAAAGTCTGGGGCCGGGGGCTCGGTCGGAGACCTTCGCCCAACGGAGGTCAGAGGCCTTCGCCCAACTGGTACTTTGGGTTCGGCAAGGTCTCCTGACCGCAGCCGCAAAGTCTGGGG
>CAZGKH010000404.1:2361-2468 GCA_964525665.1 uncultured Anaerolineae bacterium
CCGGGGGCTCGGTCGGAGACCTTCGCCCAACGGAGGTCAGAGACCTTCGCCCAACGGAGGTCAGAGACCTTCGCCCAACGGAGGTCAGAGACCTTCGCCCAACGGAG
>CAZGKH010000404.1:2568-4239 GCA_964525665.1 uncultured Anaerolineae bacterium
AACGGAGGTCAGAGACCTTCGCCCAACGGAGGTCAGAGACCTTCGCCCAACGGAGCGAGAGACCTTCGCCCAACGGAGGTGGAGACCTTCGCCCAACGAGGTGATTTGGGAGGTGCACAAGATGAAAGACAAACATAAGACAAAAGAGCAGCTCGTAAACGAATTGGCAGAGTTGCGCCAACGGGTCGCCGAGTTGAAAGCGGCAGACACCGGGCGCCAGCGGGCGCAGAAAGCCCCGTTCGTGCATGGCTCGAAAGACCAGCCGGTTGTGCAGCCGACTACGTACCAATCCCCTGTTCTACTCGTGACCATCATAGCTCTCTTGATATTAGTTTCTGAGGCGTTTGTGATGATCATTATCCCCTTCCTACCTCCCTTTCCTACCTCGTTTGAAGCGCTCCTCGACTCTGCCTTCTTGGTCATTCTGCTCTCTCCTATGCTTTACTTTTTCTTATTCCGCCCATTGGCTCTGCATACCACCGAGCGCGAGCGGGCGGAGGAGGCGCTGCGGGAGTCGGAAGAAAAGTATCACAACTTGTTTGAGTATGCCAACGACTCGATTTTCATCTCAGGCCCCGAAACACACCGCTTCTTGGACGTCAATGAGAATGCGGCTCGGCGATTAGGTTACACCCGGGAAGAACTCCTCCAATTGACGTTTGATGACATAGATACGGCAATAGCCGCTGACCGCAATGAAGCCATTCTCCGCAAGTTGCAAGAAACTGACAGTGCCACCTTTGAGCATGCCCACCGGCGCAAGGACGGCACGGAGATGCCGGTCGAGATCAGTGCTCGGGTCATTGAGTACGGCGGCCAGCAAGTCTTTCAAAGTTTCGTCCGCGACATCACCGCGCGCAAGCAGGTAGAGGAGGCGCTGCGGGGGAGCGAGAAACGTTTCCGCTCGGTCTTGCAGACCGCCAGCGACGCGGTCATCACGATTGATGACCATGGGATCATTACCTTCTGGAATCGCGCGGCGGAATTCATGTTTGGCTATTCGGCCGACGAGGTGGCCGGCAGGCTGCTGGCCTTCATCATGCCCGAACGATTCCGCGAAGCACATCAGAAGGCGGTGCAGCGGGTCATTTCTACGGGCGAGTCAAGGATCATCGGACAAACGGTTGAGGTGGTTGGGCTCAAGAAGGATGGCAGCGAATTCCCCATAGAACTCTCGCTTGCGAGTTGGAAGATGGGCGAGGAGACTTTCTTCACGGCCATCGTCCGCGATATCACCGACCGCAAGCGGGCAGAGCGCGAAATCGAAGAACGGCGGACATATCTCGAGGGGGTGTTAAGAGAGGCCCCCGACGCCATCGTTACCCTGGATGCCCACCATCGGATCATGGAATGGAACACGGGCGCCGAGAAGCTGTTCGGATACTCACCGGAAGAGGTGATCGGCCAAAACCTTGACGATCTGATCACCAACCCGGATGTGTACGAGGAGGCGACCGGGTTTACGCAGTCAGTCATGGGTGGGATGGAAGTGCCGCCCACAGAGGCCGTCCGCTATCGGAAAGACGGCTCGCCGGTGGATGTCCTCGTGGCCGGGTCCCCCATCCTGGTGGGAGACGAGTTGATCGGGGTGGTCGCCGTCTACACCGACATCACCGCGCGGGTGCGGATGGAGGAGACGCTGCGCGCCCTGGCGCTTCTCGACGAACTTAC
>CAZGKH010000405.1:0-4238 GCA_964525665.1 uncultured Anaerolineae bacterium
CTGTCCACCACCTGCTCCACATCGCCTACCCGGAATTGCTTTGTTCCTGGGATAGGGCACGAGCACCTGACGAGATGGTCAGGACCCGGCGGCAACTACTCAAACGGGCGGCTGACGAAAAAGCATTGGTCTTTGGCTCCCACCTGCCTTTCCCGGGACTTGGATGGGTAATAGCGAAGGAAAATGGGTGGCAATGGCAGGCCATGGAATGATAGAGTAAGGCCAAAATGATTCTGCAGTGGGTTGAGTGATGATTCAATGCACTTGGTAGACAAATAGCTATGGGTTGCCTGGAAGTGAAATGGCAAAATTCTCGAAACTCATCTCGACAATTGATTCACATACCGCTGGTGAATGTACTCGCTTGGTAATGAGTGGTCTGCCGCCCATCCCCGGACAGACAATGCCCGAGAAGCTGGCTTACGCTGAGAAGCACCTATCTTGGGTACCGGGCTTGCTGCTGTTGGAGCCGCGCGGTCACAAGGACATGTTTGGGGCGATTCTGGTGCCACCGTGCTCTCCGGCTGCCGACATCGGCGCGCTGTTTATGGACAACAAGGGCTACGAACCCATGTGCGGGCACGCTGTTATCGGCATAGTGACCATCCTGCTCGAAACAGGGATGTTCGAAATGGTTGAGCCAGAGACCCTCATAACACTCGACACTCCTTCTGGTCCTGTTCGTGCCTATGCGCAGATTGAGGGTGGGCGTGTGGTAGCGGTTTCCTTCGAGAACGTGCCGTCTTTCGTCTATCGCTCGGACGTTACCCTTAAGGTGCCTCAGGTGGGTGACCTTGTGGTGGACGTGGTCTTTGGAGGTCTCTTCTTCGTCTTCGTTAATGCCCGTCAACTGGAGATCGAACTCATCCCAGCCAATGTCGTGCGACTGGCTGATCTGGGCATGCGCATCCTGGCAGCAACCAATGAGCAAGTCCCAGTCCGGCACCCTGAGCTGCCACACATTGACAAGATCATTGACGTGAGGTTCTATGAGGAGCTAGGCAGCGATGGGGCAGGCAGTCGGAACGTGGTGATCTTGGGCGACCACATGGTGGACCGCTCGCCGTGTGGCACTGGCACCTGTGCTGAAGTTGCGCTGCGATATGCACGAGGTCAACTGAGCCTGGGCCAACCATTTGTGACAGAGAGCATCATCGGGACGCGTTTCACGGGTCAGGTGGTGGCCGAGACGCAGGTTGGCAGCGGCTCAGAAGTTTTCCCCGCTGTGATCCCTAAGGTCACAGGGAGCGCATATATCACAGGGTTACACCAGTTTGTGCTGGATGTCGAGGATCCGTTTCCGGAGGGATTCCGGCTTAAGGCTTGACGTAACGTTGCGAACAATGGAGGAGGCTGGACAGGGTGTATATTTCGATATTAAACTGGGTGTCAGGAGACTCTTGGCACTAACCAGGAATGGATTTGGCGTTCACAACTGTGGGGTGGTCAAACCCCATACGGGGAACGCAAAGGCTGCCCCAGCGCGCCGGTGACGGCGGCCTTTGCCGAGCAGATCGGGGCCGATGCCTACGCGCCCGATGCCGCCAGCGCCGTGGACGTTGCCCGCAGTTTAGCTGCATAGGTCAAATGTCATCAGTACGGCTCATGCGGCCTTTGAGGTAATGAGTGCCCGGCCTGGATAGCTTCCGCCAGATGGCTCGTCTCTATCCGCTCCGAGCCTGCCAGATCGGCAATGGTGCAAGCTAGCTTCAGAATACGGTGAAAAGCCCTGGCACTCATCGAAACCTGTACTGAGCCTGTCGAAGTAGCTGTTGCATGGCCGCCTTCAGCAGGCTACGCCCCGCCTCGTCAACTCGACAGTCCTCCCTAACTTCAGCCGGACCCATGTCAGCGTTGCAGATAGCCGATAGTCGGTCAGCTTCTTGTGCTCCACTCGAGGCACCTCGATGTGGATGTCAATGCGGTCCAAAAGCGGCCCAGAGATGTGCTCCTGGTAGCGGCTGACCATGGATAGAGAGCAGGTACATTCTCTTGCTGGGTCGTTGAAGTGGCCGCAGGGGCAGGAATACACACAGTATGACCTTTCACCTCACCTGCAAGCTAAAGCAGGCGGAAATTGCCTCGGTGGTGATCTTTTGGTGGTATAGCCCAGATTGGAAAAACATTCAAGACGCAGGAGGCAGGTAGTTTGTCCTTTGGGCCAGGGTGTGTTATAATGCTTTTCGCACCCAGGTTCTGCACGAAGGTAGAAGTGCCTTGCCGCCACCGCACCGCCGTAAAACAGACGGTGCTGGGGGCCTCTCATTGTGGGAATTTCCCAGCACCGGCTCTTTCAGGCCGGTGCGCACGAAGCAAAAGGCAAGGAGTTCAAACCGAGAAAGGTTCAGGATGAAACTCAACAAGCTCAGACGAGAGTTCCCTCTGACGGAGGAGCTCACCTATCTAGACCATGCCGCTACCTCTCCCTTGCCTGGCCGGGCGCGGGCGGCTATGATCAAGTTCATAGAAGCGCGGCGTTTCGTTCGGCGGGCCTGGGAGGAGTACGAGAAGTTGGACCAGGATCTACGCCAGGCCCTGGGCCAACTGATCAACGCCTCCCCCGAAGAGATTGCCCTGGTGCAGAACACAGCAGAAGGCATCAACATCGCCGCCCACGCCATCCCCTTCCAGCCCGGCGACAACGTGATCTTCTGCGACATGGAGTACCCGGCCAACGTCTACCCTTGGCTGAACCTGGAGCGACGCGGAGTGGAAGCCCGCATCGTCCCCCACCGCGAGGGTGGGCTGGCTTTGGACGACCTCGAAGAATACGTTGACGGGCGGACCAAGGCAGTTGCAGCAAGCTCCGTGGAGTTTCTGACCGGCTTTAGGAACGACCTCCAGAGTATCGGGGAGTTATGCAAAGCCAGGGACATCTGCTTCGTGGTGGACGGCATCCAGTCCCTGGGGGTGATCCCGCTCGACGTGAGGGAATTTCACATTGACCTGCTCTCCTGCGGCGGCCCCAAATGGCTTCTAGGGCCTTGCGGCCAGGGCTTCCTCTTCTGCCGTCGGGAGCTACTCGAAGAGATGAGGCCGGCTTATGCCGGAGCCACCAGCGTGGTGGATTTTCTGAACTTCCGCGATTACGACCTCACCTTCCTGCCCGATGCCAAACGCTTCGAGTTGGGGACACCAAACCTTGTGGAAATGGTGGGACTGCTGGCTTCCGTCAACCTGCTGCTGGAACTGGGCATCGAAGAGATCCGGCGCTGGACGCTGCACCTCACCGATGTCCTCATTGACGACCTGCAACAGCGGGGCTACCAGATTGCCAGTTGCCTGCGCCCTGAGCATCGCTCGGCCATCATCTCCTTTTCCACACCCGACGTCCAGGCCAACTACGAAAAACTCATCGCCCACAAGATCATCGTCTCCCTGCGCGAGAACTACATCCGCGTCTCCCCCCACTGCTACAATACCGAGGAGGAAGTGCTGCGGGTAGGCCAGGTTCTTGATGGGAGGGACGAGGGATGAGGGATAGGGTTTTGAACTTCGCCCACCGTGGGGCCAGCCACGACGCTCCGCAGAACACCCTGGCTGCCTTTCGCCTGGCCAGGGAGATGGGAGCCGACGGTGTGGAGCTGGACGTGCAGGCTTCTAAGGATGGAGAGGCGGTAGTCATCCACAACTTCAAGGTAGACGCCACCACCGATGGCCGGGGAGCGGTCAAGGACAAGACCCTGGCCGAGTTGAAGGAGTTGGACGCCGGCTCCTGACTGGCCTTATCTATTCCTTCGACCTGCCGGCCCACCCGATGCGGGCCTTGTTCTTGTACCTGGCTGGCACCGATGTCCTACACCCAGAGAAGCGCTTGGTCACCCGGAAATACATGGCCTGGGCAAGAGAAAGGCGTTATCGGGTGAACACCTGGACGGTGGGCGAACCAGCCGAGATGAAGCGCCTCATCGCTCTGGACGTGGACGGCATCATCACCAACCGGCCCGACGTGCTGAGAGGGATATTGGATGCTGGAGATTAGAGGTTGGAGGTTGGGTGAGGAGGCGCCGTGCGAGTCATAGCGGGGAAGGTCAAAGGTAGAAAGCTGCGCTCGGTGCCGGGCGACACTACCCGCCCCATCACTGACCGGGTCAAAGAATCTCTTTTCAACATCCTTGGTGACGAGGTTGTGGACGCCCTCTTCCTCGACCTCTTCGCCGGCACGGGGAGCGTGGGCATCGAAGCCCTCAGCCGTGGGGCGCGGCGAGCCGTCTTCGTGGAACAGAACCGGCGAGCCG
>CAZGKH010000406.1:0-4225 GCA_964525665.1 uncultured Anaerolineae bacterium
CTCAGCGAAATGAGCCGAACCCAAACCTTGGGCTCATTTTGCTACAGCGGATGGAAAGCGGATAAGCGGATGTGTGATCAGTGCTTTCAGCGCTGTCAGTGTACTCAGTGATTCAGCGGTTCCGGCTCCCTCGCGTGCGCACCTCGTGCCCCGCCCGGCGCAGCGCGGCCAAATCCCGCTTGATGGTGGCCCGGCTCACTTCCAGCGCATCCGCCAGGTCGTCCACGGTAGGCGCGGCGCCCTGTTCCTGTGCCTCCCGCAGCAACCGCTGCAGACGCTGTTGGCGGCGAGCGACCTTACCGAGGACGGCGTCATCCTCCGGAGCAGTGACGGTCCAGGTGACCTCCACCCATTCGTCATCGCGCAGTGGCCGGCCGGTGGGGGCGGAGGCGGCCGGCATGCGGACGGTCTGCTTCCGGAGCCGGGTAGGGAGGTGGCCGAGCCGGTGGGCAGCCACGATGGCCCGGTTCTCGGCGACGTTCTCCAGGAAGGAACGGCGCAGGTCGGGGGCGCTGATGCGGCCGGCCACGGTCATCAGGAGTTGATAAGCGTGCTCCAGGTGGGGACGGACCGACTGGAGACCCTGAGCAGCGTTGACGATCTGAGCGCGCTCGAAGCAAGCCGTCTTCAGCCGGTCACTCACGTCGTGCTCCTCTTCCATCACGCTCAACGCCTGTGCAGAAAGGTGCAGCGCCGTCTCGTGGTTACCCAGGCGGGACTCGGCCAGCGCCAGATGCGATAGTTGCTCCGCCCGGTCCACTTTCTGCGCGTGGGCCTCGGCTACCTCGGCGGCCTGCTCAAACCAATCCCGGGCCTGCTGGGGATCTCCTTGATCCAGCGCGACCAGGCCCAGCTTCCCCAGCGCCTCGAGCTCGAAGTTGGGGCTGCCCACCTGGCGACAGATCTCCAATGCTCGCAGGGCGGATTGCTGAGCCTTCTCCAGGTTGCCTAAGCCCCGGTAGTTGACGGCCTGGAAGACGTAGAAGGCACCTTCCGTGTACCGATCGCCGACGTTGACGATGAAGGCGAGCGCTTCTGCCAGCGCCTGTTGTGCAGTTTGATAGTTGCCCAGAAACGCGCGGGTAAGAGCCGTGTTTCCTAGCTCGACGGCTTCCCTGTAGGAGTCGCCAAGTTCACTGGCGATGTGTCGGATCTCCTCGCTGCAGGCCAACGTCTTGCCATAGTCGCCGGTCAAGCCCTGGTGCAACGTGGCCAGCGCTTCCAGTGCCATCCTCTCACCCTCGCGGTCGCCCATCTCTTGAAAGAGCGCCAACGCCTCTTCAGCGGCAGACTGGCAGCGGCTCACGTCTCCGAGCCGCCAGTAGACGTTGGAGATCTCCGTCAATCCCTCGCCAACCAGTTTGCGCTCTCCGCTGGCGCGGGCCAGACGGAGCGCTTCGTCCAGGAGCGACAGCGCCTGGACGGGTTCTCCGACCAGCCTCTCCTGCCGACCCTGACGATAGCGCGTGCGGGCGCGGCGCAGCGAGTCGTCCAGCGCCTCCGCCATGCGCAGCATCTCATCCAGAACATCAGCCTGCGCCTCTCGGCGGGTCAAGACGTTCAGCACCTTCTCCTGCCGGGCTAGCACGTCCCAGCGGGTGGCGGGGTCATCGCCGAGCAGAGCCAGCGCTTTTTGGTAGTGGGCCGATGCCCTCTCGTAGTCGTGGACCGCCGTGGCCCGCTCACCGGCCTGCACGGTGTAGGTCAGGGCTTTGTCGCGTATGCCGCCCCGGTCGAAGTGGAGGGCCAGCGACTCGACCCGATCAGGGCGCAGCGTCTCCAGCGCTTCGCCGGCCCGCCCATGCAGCCGCCGCCGCTCAGCCTCTACTATCTCCATGTAAGCCACCTGGCGCACCTTGTCGTGGCTGAAGCGGTAGGCGGCTGGCTCTTCCTCCAGCAGCCGCCGTCTGACTAGCTCGCTCACCGCCGCCAGGCCCGCTCGCTGCTTCAGGTTGCCAGCCCTGAGCAGCAGCGCGAAGTCGAAATCGCCCCCGAGCACCACCGCCGCCGTGTTCAGCACCGACCGCTCGTCCGTCCCCAGCCGCGCCAGCCGCCGGGCGATCACCTGGTGCACTTCGGGCGGCAGCGGTAGCTCGGCGTAGTCGGTCGTCGTCTCGTCCCAGGGAGTGCTCCACTCCCCAGATGGGTCACGATAGAGCAATCCCTCGTCGTGCAAGGCTCGCAGCGTTTCCAGTACGAACAACGGGTTGCCCTCCGTCTCCTGGCACAACCGCGCCTCGAAGAGAGGTGCTTGCTCCGTCAGGCCCAGCCCCCGCCGCACCAACTCCCCTGACTCCTCGCCCGTCAGCCGCGAAAGATCCAGCCGTTCTTGGCAGCCTGCCCGGTCCAGCGCTTGGAACGCCTCCCACACCGCCGCTCGTTCCCGTGCCTCTTCCCCCCGGCAACTGCCGATCACCAGCACACGGCTTTGGGCCAGGCGGCGTGTCAGGTGGGTCAGCGCCTCCAGCGTGGGCTCGTCGGTCCACTGCAGATCCTCCAGGATCAACACGTGGGGGGCGATCTGGCCCAGGGCCAGCACGGTGCGGGTCAGCGCTTCCAGCAGTCGCTTTCGGTCCTGCTCTGGCCCCAGAGCGACATGGGGCGGCAGTTCGGGCAGCCACTCCGCCAGTTGTGGCAGGATCAGGCTCACCTGTCGCAGCCAGACCCCCTCCACTAGTTGGGCCAACTGTTCGGCCCGCAGTGGCGAGAGCCCCGCCCGCAGTGCTTCGCTCAGCACGCCGTAGGGCGGCAGTTCGACCAGTTCCCGTCCCCGGCCCCACAGCACCTGCGCCCCTCGCCACTCGGCATCGCGGCCAACTTCTTGCAGCAGGCGGGTCTTGCCCACGCCAGCCTCCCCTTCGACGAGCATCATCCCGCCCTGGCCGTTAAAGGCCTGTTCCAGGTAGCCTGCCAAAGTGGTTCGCTCCCGTTGGCGGCCCACCAACGGTACCTGGCCTGTCCCTTCCAGCAGCGGCGAGGGCAGCAGGTCGGGAGTCAGGGGCAGATAAGGTGTCTCCACTTCCTCGATGCGAGCGGCGATCTCGCGGTACAGCGCGGTGGTGGTGGCCGTGGGCTCTGCTCCCAACTCCTCGGCCAGGATCGCCTGGCAAAGCTCGTACTGCTGCAAAGCTTCGTTATTCCGGCCCAGCAGGTGGCACAGGCGCATCACCTCACGGTGGCCTTCCTCGCGCAGGGGATCCTCCGTAGCCAGCCGTTGGGCGTAGCGCAGGGCTTCCCCGTAAAGACCCCGTGACTTGCACAACTCCAACAATCGGCCCAGAGCCATCAGATACATCTCCCGCAGCCGTTCCCGTTCGATGACCGTCCAGTCGTCGTAGCACCCAGCCATGAAGTCGCCTCGGTACAACTCGACTGCTTTGCGCAGGGATGGTAGATCGGTAGATTGGTAAATTGGCAGACTGGTGGCTCGTTCTTGCGACCAATCTACCAATTTACCAGTTTCCCAATTCACCAACTTGCCAGTTTCCCAGCTTACCAACCTCTCGAACTCAGCTACGTCCAACCAGTAGTCCGCCTCTACGTTGAACTGTATCGTATCGGCATCAGTTAGGATGAAGGGAACTGGGGAGGGGAGAGGGGAGAGTACGCGGCGGATCTGCCACAGCGCCTGACTGAGATGGCGGCGGGCTTGGGCGTCGGGCAAATCGGGCCAGAAGGTGCCGGCCAGCAGATCGCGGGTGTGGGCACGATGGCGATAGGTGATCAGATAGGCGAAGAGGGAAGGAGTGGAGCGGCCGGCCAGAGGAAGCGTGGCATCACCCCAAGCCAGCGCCAGACCACCGAGGAGGCTAACCTGTAGGAGAGCCCCTGAGCCCGTCGAAGCAATGTGCTCTGGATACGGCTGCGCTTTCATGGGGTGTATCCTCAACGCTGCTGGAAGGAGCGAGCGAGCATGAGCACAGTTGCGATTAGTGCTATGCGCCCAGCCTCTCCATTTCTTGCACCCCAGCGAATGAGGGGTAAAAGTGAAGGGATGGATTCCCCGACCAATCGGCAGGGACAGTTGGTGAAGGCCCACCATTCGGCGGAAATGAGTGGCGAGCGGTAGCGGTATTTCCGAGGCCTTATGATGCGGGATGGTGCTCCTTCCGGCGTTTCAACCTGCGAACGGTCTCAGCAGGTCACGTGGAACAGCCCGATGACTTTGCCCTTGGCCTCGTTCCATAAGCCGATGGCCTCGGGCGTGGCTGCCAGCTTCGTCTGG
>CAZGKH010000407.1:0-4215 GCA_964525665.1 uncultured Anaerolineae bacterium
CACAGATCCGGCCTTTGTCTTCGGTCGTGGTCAAGACTAGCTGGCTGATAAAGCCCCCGATCTCGTCCCAGCCCACTTTCAATTCGTCGCTGTCGTCCAGCCGAATGGTCGGCTGGTTGAGGGCCTCTGTTCTGTTTTCGAATGAATTCATCTCAGATCAACCCTCTCTCCCGCAGCAATCTTGCAAAACGCGCGACCTCGTGGGGCCTGACAATGAACAGCCTCCCGCTGTCGCCGCCGTCCCTGGCGTAGGTCATCACTTTTTGCAGCTCGTGAAGGCTCAATCCCTTGGAAGCCAAGCCAAAATAGCACGGCACCATCCCCCAGAAAGGAGAATCCAGGCCGATGATGATCCAGCCCTTGCGCCGGGTCTCGATCATTACCTTTTCCCATTTGACCAAATCGGCCATCGGGTCGGAGGTCCAGTGCTCGACTTGCTGGTTGAGGGCAATGAAGTTATCATCAGAATAGACGATCTCTGGAAACTGGTTTTCGTGTTTGTAAGTGATCATGTACTCAAAGCCCGCTTCGGCAAAGACCTCGAATGGCGGCTCGGCGGTATCGTGTTGGTAGTGGGGGCACGCATCCTGGAAAGGATAGTACCCAATGGGCACGTGCCGCTCTCCCGCCCGATCCTTTATGATCTCGACGGCCTCTATCAAGCTACCGCGCAGCGCTTCCGAGCTCAGATACCCCTGGGCTTCGGTCGCCACGCCCAACCCTGCGCTGGACAACATCGGCTCGGCGGAGGGAAAGACGCCGCCCATCTCTTTGCTGATGTAGAGCTGCTCGACCTGTTCTTCGGCATATTCCCAGATGGAAGCGGGAAACGCCAACCCATCCACGATCCCGTCAATAGAGTGCAGGTCGAGATAACGGGCGAAGATGGGCAAATGGCCTAGATCGGAGGCATAGTGGACAAAACAGACGGGGATTCTGCCCGCGTCCAGTTGCTCTAGCAAGAAGTCGTCGCTACACTCAACTTCCCAGGGCGCCGGTGAATCATTCAGCCAGGAGTTGGGCAGCTTGATCTTGTTCTTGATGGTGATTCCCACTTCGATGTCGTGCACCAGCGACAAGACGATGTCGTGTTTTGAAACATCACTGATGATCATGTCGTTATAGACTTGGCTGCCCCAGACCAGTTTGTTGCCCACGTGATCCGTCAGCTCCCCCAACAACTCGGCCGCCTGCGGCAGCGACTGGACGGCAGCCACGGGCAGAATCCGCTCGCGAAGGTACTTGGGCGTCCAGCGCAGGGTAATCGGGTCGTTGCCCAGGGCAAACCCCTTGGCCTGATCGAGCCATCGCCGCGCGATTCGGCCGGTGATCGAGGTATAGTTATCCCCAGGCTGCACGGTGTCAATGGTTTCAACCTCCAGCCCCAATCCCTCAAATCTGGCCCTGGCTTCAGAGGGGCAAAACATGAGGTAAACCTTTTTCAAGCCTAGAGACACCAGCCTGGCAACCTGTTCGTCAGACAGCTCATAGTGTAGCGCCAGCGCCTGGCGGAAAAAGACTTCGGGGTAGCAATAAGTGTCTAATCTCGATTCACCGGCTATGACAAAATCGCCCAGTTCAACTCTTTCATTTGGAAATTGAAACTTGGCTGAAGAAAAGACGACTGCTCTGGTGGGAAAAGGTTCCTCAAAGATTTTGAATATCTGGGCATAGAAATCAACCAGGGCGGCCGAGCGCTCCTTGACGATGGTGGTGTGCCCCCTGGCCTGTAAGAACCGCTCGAATTGAATGGGTGTCTCTTCGGTAAGCGCAAAGAAGTAGATATGCCGATAGAAATTGGCGACGTAGTAGAATTGTTGGTCGTGCTTGTTGCCAGTGTACGGCATCGCGTCGCCAATGTCCACCACACTCGGCCTCACGCAAAAGTAGCCATCGTAATCTATGCCGTTTTTCTCAGCCAACCAGGCCAGCACCGGCAGCGCGGTTGCGCGAGCGGGGCATTGCTCGTGGCTGTAGAAGAATATCAGGTCGTCCGAGCGATCATTCTTGGGGTTGTTCATTCTTCCTTCTTTCCTCCAGACTCCCCTAACCTGGACAGGCCAGAACCAAAAGGCTTTTTGCCACGAATTTCACTAATTTTCCCTTTTTCGTGTTAATTCGTGAAATTCGTGGCCGAGAATCCGCACCCGTCCGCCTGGAGGGTTCCATCCAGGCATCAAAAACGGCGGCAATGTTCTCAGCAGGGACGTCAAGCCCCCACTCACACTGGGCGATCACGCCGCCAGCGCCGTCATCCAGCACGCGCCGCACCCGCCGCACGGCGGCCCTGATCTCATCGGGCGCGCCGAAAGGCAGCAGATGTTGGCGATCTATTTCACCCCAGAAAGTGATCTGCCCCCGGTACTTGCTCAACTCCTCAATGTCCATGCAGAAGAGCTGTGAGTTGAGGGCATCAATGCCGATCTCGATCAGGTCGGGATAGATGGCCGCGATGTGTCCATCAGAGTGCATGAAGACAAACTTGCCCGCGTCGTGAATCAGCCGACAGTAATCGGCATAGAGCGGCTTGAAAATCTCGCGCCACATCTGGGGAGAGATGAGGAGGTCGCGCTGGCTGCCCCAATCGTCCATGAAACAGATGGCATCCACGTCGCATTGGGCCCACATCTCGAGTTCCTGCAAAAAGAACTCGTGGACGAGATCGCGCAGTCGCAGCACTTTTGCCTCGCCGTAAGCCAGGTCCATGAACAGATTCTCGGCGCCGCGCAGAAACTGCATGCGCTCGAAGGGGCGCACAGTTGTGCCCGCCAGCATGAAAAGATCGCTGCGGGCGCAGCTTTCGTTTACCCGACTCAGGTCGGCGTTTTCCAGGATTTCGTAAGGCGGTTTGAGGCGATCCAGCGCCGCCCAGCCATCCAGCGGTGGATCTTTGACCTCTCCTATGACGCCCGGCTCGCCCACCGTCCACGGACACCCCCACTCGTCTACGTAGACGCCCACCTCATAAGGTGTGCCGCGCGCCCGTTCTGCTTCGCCGTAGCTGAAATCCAGCGAGCCGAAGTCGGAGGGGTAGCGGGCCAGCATGACTTGCAGTTCGTCCCGGCGGAATATGTCAATGCCGGGGAGATACCATAGTTGGCGTGGGACGCGGTCGGGCCACTGGAAACGCAGGGTTCTAACCACCCGCTCACGCCCTCCCAATTTGTCAGCCATCAGCCCCAGAGCCCAGTCAGGAATTTGATCTTCTCCACCGCCTGATGAACGTCGCCCCCTTCGTGATTGTTGTAGCGCCACACTCTGATGTCCTTGGGGCCTGCAAAGTGGTTGTAGGCGGCAAATACAGTAGAAGGCGGGCAGATCATGTCCATCAGGCCCACGGAAAAGAGAGCCTGAGCCTTGGAGCGCGCAGCAAAGTTGACCCCATCGAAGTAGGAAAGGGTGTTAAAGACGGTGTCCACTTTGTCCCGATGGGTCTGGCAGAACTTGACGATCTCATTGTAAGGATCAGCGTCGGTGATCTCTGTCGCGCGGCGGTAATGACACAAGAAGGGCACGTCGGGCATGCTGACCGATACGCTGCTCTCCAGCCCGCTGACGGCCAGGGCAATGCCGCCCCCCTGGCTGCCGCCGGTAACGGCAATGCGCTCGGAGTCCACGGCGGGATGGGATTGAGCTGCTTCCACCGCTCGCACACCATCGGTGAAGACCCGCCGGTAGAAATAGGTCTGGGGGTTCAGAATGCCACGGGTCATGAATCCGGCGTACTGGGGGTTGGAACCCTCCGGCTCGCGGTCTGGGGTGCTGCCGGGCCACGACACACTGCCCTCACCCCGCGTATCCATCACCAGGTGGGCGTAGCCAACGCTGCTCCAGAGGAGCCAGGTAAAGGGGAAGCCACGCCCGCCGCCGTAGCCGATATACTCTACCACGCAAGGCAACGGCTCGGAGCGATGCCGGGGCAATAAAAACCAGCCCTTGATGGGCTGGCCGCCGTAACCGTTAAAGGTCACGTCAAAAGTCTCCACTGTGCGCAGGCCATAGTCCACCGGCTCGAAAGCAGCGCCCAGGGGAAAGCGCCGCGCTTCGTCCAGCGTCTGTTGCCAGAAGGCATCGAAATCGGCGCGTTCATTACGGGGCGGCAGGTAGGTTCGCAGTTGCTCCAAGGGCATGTCGAAAAGCATGGTCTGTTCGCTCCTTTTTGGATTTTGAGAACTCATTCGGGTAACCGTGGGGTGATTTCTATTGCAGTACTAC
>CAZGKH010000408.1:0-4209 GCA_964525665.1 uncultured Anaerolineae bacterium
CCATCAACTCGACCATGCCCTTGAGTGTCTCAGCATTCAGGCCGATGTTGAGCACAGTGTCCATCATGCCGGGCATGGAGACCCGCGCCCCAGAGCGGCAGGAGACCAGCAACGGATTGGCCGGGTCGCCGAACTTCTTGCCGGCCTGCTTTTCCACTTCCTTCATCGCCTCGACCACCTGATCCCACAGCCCTTCGGGGAGCTGTTTGCCAGCATCGAAATAGGCATTGCAGGCCTCGGTGGTAATGGTGAACCCCGGTGGGACGGGCAGCCCGATATTGGACATCTCGGCCAGGTTGGCGCCCTTCCCGCCCAAGAGGTCGCGCATGTCTTTGCTTCCTTCTTCAAACAGATAGACCCACTTCTTCGTCATTGTTATTGAAACCTCCTCGGTTTTGGTTTATTAGTGCGCCGGCTATGGGTAGAGCCGGGCGTCTATTTCTCGTAAGATATCTTGGTTGCCTCGTCCCTGATCCACACTTCAACCTCCTCCTTGGTCAAGACGGAGGAGGCCACATCAATGGTGAATTGGTAGAGCTCGTCATTGGTGGTGCCGAGGGTGTAGCCGTTGCGTTCCAAGAATTCGATCAAAACGAGAGCAGCAGTTCGCTTATTGCCGTCAACGAAGGCGTGGTTCTTGACGAGCAAATAGAACAGGATGGCTGCCTTCGAAAAAATGTCGGGATACAATTCCTGTCCAAACATCGTCTGGCGCGGCGTCGCGATAGAGGCATCCAGTTGCCCAGGACTCATCAAGCCGAAGGAGCCACCGAATTCACCAATGGCGTGGTCGTGAATGAGCAAGACCTCATTAGAAGAAAGGTAGCGGACTTCCACAGTCAAGAATCGGCCAATCGCTCCAGAGCTGAGTGATACCGTGCTGAAGCGGCACGCACGCGCGCCATCATCGCCGGATCAACATCTCCCAGCCGCTGTACGATGATCCCTTTCCTCTCATCAAAGGTGAGTATTACCATGATGGCTTTGCTCTCATCAAGCCCTTCGGCCTCTAACCACTTCAACATGTTCAATGGCAACTTTTCCCGTTCCACTACCACGCTCGTCATCGCTACCTCCTGACCTGAATTATATCCCCATTAGCCGATTTTGGCAAGGCTAAAACCCCTCCACCCTGGTCAAATCCACGATGCCCTCTGTCGAGGCGGCGATGCGCTGCAAGAGGGCCAGGCGATTCTCCCGAAGGGCCTCGTCCTCGGCCATGACCAGCACGTCGTCGAAGAAGGCGGTGATGGGTTCGATCATTGGCTGGAAGGCGGTGAAGAGCTGGTCAATGCTGCTTTGCGGGCCTACTTGCTCTCGGCAGGCCACATAAGCCTCGTAGAGGCGCTGGGTGGAGGGTTCGACGAATTGGTCTGACTGCAACTCAAACTCGGTCTCGAAGCTCCGCACGATGCGCACACAACGGGCGTAGGCGTTGAGTAGGTCCATCCAGTCGTCGCTCAACACCCAGGGAACGAACTCTTGTACAGTCTGATAGGCCAGGTAGGGGTCGTGGCCGCGCTCGGCTAACACAGCGTCCACCAGGTCGTAGCGGAAGGATTGATCGAGCAGCCAAACTCGCAAGCGCTGTACGATGAAGGCCAGTGTATCGGCTTGCGCCGCTTCGTCAGTGGCTACGGGGAGCAGGTCCGCTGCCTCGCGCAAGCCCTCTCGCAGGTCGAAGGAGATGCCCGCCCCGGCCAGAACTTGCACCATGCCCAAAGCTGCTCGCCGTAGGCCGTAGGGGTCGGCTGAGCCGCTTGGCTTGAGGCCGACGGAGAAGAGGCCCGCCAGGCTGTCCAGCCGGTCGGCCAGCCCCACGACGATGCCCGCCAAGGTTTCGGGGAGCCGGTCGCCGGCGAAGCGGGGAAGGTAGTGCTCGAAGATGGCCTGGGCGACAGCAGGGTCCTCATCGGAGCGCAAAGCGTACTCCTGCCCCATCGCCCCCTGGAGCGAGGTCAACTCCACCACCATTTGGGTGGCCAAATCCGCCTTGCAGAGATGAGCAGCTCGCACGGCGGTTGACGCCTCTGCCTCCGACAGGCCAAGCACCGCGCTCAAGCAGGGAGTCAGTTGCTCCAACCTCTTCGCCTTGTCCAAGACGGAACCCAACTGCTCCTGAAAGGTCAAGGTATCCAAGCGGGGCAAAAACTCTTCCAACGGCTTCTTCGTGTCGGCCTGGTAGAAGAAATCGGCGTCGGCGAAGCGGGCCCGAAGCACCTCTTCGTTGCCGTGCCGCACGATGCCCAGGTGTTCACTATCGCCATTGCGCACAGCTATGAAATACGGCAAGAGTGCTTCATCCTCCTCTTTCACCACGGAGAAATAGCGCTGATGCTTCTTCATCACCGTGACAAGGACTTCCTTGGGCAGCTTCAGGTATTCTGGCTCGAAGGAGCCAAGCAGGGCAGTGGGATACTCCACCAGATTGGTCACCTCGTCCAAGAGACCCGGATCGTCGGGGATTCGCCCGCCTACCTCAGCGGCCAGCTTATCCGCCTGCTCACGGATCATAGGGCGCCGCTTTTCCACGTCAACCACGATGCTGTTGGCTTCCATGAGAACGAAGTAGTCCTCAGCCCTCTGGATCGCGATTTCGGGCGAGCGTAGCGGCCTGAGTCCACGGGAGGTACGGCCGCTCTTCACGCCCGTGTATTCGAAGGGGATAACGTTTTCGCCCAGGAGGGCCACGAGCCAGCGGATGGGGCGGGAGAAGGCGACGGTGGTGGCGTTCCAGCGCATGGAGAGGGAAAAGCGCAGGCCGGCGATCATATCTGGCAGGAGGGTCGCCAGCACCTCGGACGCCGGCTGACCCTTTTCCACCTTGACAGCGACAACGTACTGACCGCCATCTAGCTCACGAACTTCCAGCCTCTCGATAGCCACCCCCTGGCTCTTGGCAAAACCTTGAGCTGCTCTAGTAGGTTGCCCCTCTTTGTCGAAGGCTATCTTGGCCGGTGGCCCCTTGGCCAACCCTTCCTCATCGCGCTGCCTAGCAGCCAATTCCTTTACGTAGACGACCAGGCGCCGGGGCGTGCCCGTGACTTGAATCTCGCCGTGCTCCAACCGTGCTTCGGCCAGCAACTTGGGCGTGACTTCCTCCAGTTGGGCAATGGCAGAGTCAAGATCGCCTGCTGGTAACTCCTCAGTCCCGATTTCCAGAACAGCGTCTAAGCGTCTTGGCGTCTTAGCGTCCAGGCCCTTGGCAGCCCACTCGCTGGGACGCTGGGCCGCTACGACGCTAGGACGCTTGAGCCACGGAAACCCCATCTCCTCCCGCTGTTTCAAATACGCCTCGGACACAGCTCGCGCGATGTCCCGCATCCTGGCAAAGTACCTGGCCCGTTCAGTGACGCCAACAGCGCCGCGGGCGTCCAGCAGGTTGAAGGTGTGGGAGCAGCGGAGGACGTAATCGTAGGCGGGGATGACCAGGCTGTGAGCCAGGGCATCTTTGGCCTCAGCTTCGTAGAGGTCATACATCTGCTGCAAGCGGCTCACGTCGGCCGTTTCGAAGTCATAGGTGCAGTGCTCGATCTCGGGTTGGAGGAGGACATCGCCGTAGGTGTAGTTGCCGTCCCAGTCAATCTCCCATACGCTACGAACTTCTTGCAGGAACATGACGATGCGCTCCAGGCCGTAGGTGAGCTCCACGGCGACGGGGTTGAGGTCAAAGCCTCCTGCTTGCTGAAAGTAAGTGAACTGGGTGATCTCCAGCCCGTCGAGCCAAACCTCCCAACCCAGTCCCCAGGCACCCAGGCCAGGCGCCTTCCAATTGTCCTCCACGAAGCGAACATCGTGTTGGCCCAGGTCAATGCCCAGAGCCTGGAGACTCTCCAGATAAAGCTCCTGAGGGTTGCCAGGATCGGGCTTGAGGATGACCTGGTACTGGGTGTGCATCTGCATGCGGTTGGGGTTCTCACCGTAGCGGCCATCGTCGGGGCGGAAGGAGGGCTCCACGTAACCCACGTTCCACGGCTCCGGCCCCAGGACGCGGAGCACAGTGGCCGGGTTCATGGTGCCCGCTCCCACCTTCTCACTATAAGGCTGCCATAAGAGGCAGCCATGATCGGCCCAGAAGCTTTCGAGCCGCATGATGACTTGTTGAAATGTTAGTGGTTTTTCCATAAATCTCCCTCGCTAGATTTCCAGATAAGCGTAACTACTCACCTTATGCTCGCAGCGGACCCTAGTCCGCTGCTCCAATGACGA
>CAZGKH010000409.1:0-4201 GCA_964525665.1 uncultured Anaerolineae bacterium
TCGGCCCGAGGACGGGCCTCAGAGCAGGCTTTTTTCAGGGAAGTCAATGTTGAATTGGTCAGTCAACCAGGGCTGATGCTGGCAATTTGACAAAGAAAGTAGTGCCCTTTCCCAATTCGCTCTCAACCTCGATACAGCCCTCATGGGCCTCGACGATGGCCTTGGACACTGCCAACCCCAGGCCAATGCCCTTAGTCTTGGTGGTGAATAGCGGCTCGAAGATCCTAGCCAGGTTTTCCTCTGATATACCACAACCGTTGTCTTTGAATTTCGTGACTATGAATCCGTTCTCTGCCCTGGTGGAGATCTCCAATCTCCGCTCCTTGCCCTTGTGCGTCTCGTCTGCATCCGACGAGGTCATGGCCTGCGCAGCATTCGAGACCATATTGATGAAGACCTGCTCTACCTGACCTGGGTCGGCCATCAGGGGAGCAAGCCCCTTTTTCAGACGTATAATCACTTCCACGTTCTCAGGGATCTTGCTGCGCGAAATCGCCTCCCTCACCAAGAGGTTGGCGTCGGCCTTTCGCAGTGTTGGCCTCTTCACCCTGGCGAAATCCATCAGGTCAGTGATGATCTTGTTGGATCTCGTTATCTCCTTCTCGATGATACCGAGGTGTTTCTTCACCTTCTCGTCGGCCTGGCCCAGCTTCATGTTGAGATAGTAGATGGAGTTCTTGATGATCCCAAGGGGGTTGCGCAGCTCGTGGCCTATGCCGGCTCCAAGCTGCCCTATGGCGACCAATCTCTCCGCGCGAAGCAAGCGATCTTGGGCATCTCGGAGTTCTTCAGTGCGCTCCTCCACCATTTCTTCGAGCCGCTCTGAATACCCCTTCAGCGCCTCCTCGGCCTGCTTGCGTTCAGTGATGTCTCGAACGACGACCACTGTGAACCCGGCCGCTGCCCCTTTCCCCCAATCCTTCCATGGTTGAACCCTGACCAGGACGTAGCGTGCCAAAACCTCATCAAAAGCCTCGCATTGGGCCGGTTGGCCTCGGATTGCCTCTTCCCAGGCTTGTTTCCAGAAGTAGTTGAGGTAACAAGAACCATTCGCACAATCAGAGTGGAGAAGCTCATGGAACTCCTGTCCCTTCACATCAACAACCCGCCCCAGATTCCAAGTTTCCACAGTCCGGTTCGTCCGTGTGATATAGCCCCGATCGTCCACCAGACAGACAAGGTCGGGGAGTGAATCGACCGTAGATTCCCACTCCCGCTTTGCCTGCTCGACCTGCTTCAGAAGCTCTTTTAGAGCCTCATCTGCCCGTTTGCGCTCGTTATCTGCCGCCTCTAATTCGGCAACCCCCCGGCGTACTTCCACCAGTTCATTTGCAGGTTGCTCTTCTTTCTTGTTCTCGCCATTCATCCTGTCCATCTCCCGAAAAAGACAGTGAGCGTCTCACTCATTTGGAATTTGGCCATCCTGCTGCTATCCATGGCTCTCTTCCCGCTGATCAATTTTCCGTTGGATAACACGCTATCCACCCCAACTCTGTGGAGACGGTCAACGCCTCATCCACCCCGTCAGAAGTGACCGCCCCTTACTCTTCACGAGGTGAGGTATCGCACCGATCGCTGGAGTTCTTCAATCTGGAGGGGTTTGATCAGACAGTCATCCGCCCCGCAGCGAAGTATATCCTGAATTACCCCGTTCTCTCCAGACCCAACTATCCCTACAACCTTAATGTGCCTTGTCTCAGGATCGCTCTTTATCTTCTTGCAGACCTCAACTCCGTCGGCCTCAGACCTCACCATGCCTAGAACGATGAGGTCTGGCTGAAAGACCACCATTTGAACGCCGACCTCATAATAAGTGCTGACAGAAGCGAATTCATAGACATCGCTATCTTCGCGTAGTGCTTTGATGATCATCTCAATAGCATGTGGCTCATCGTCTACCACGAGGATTCTCACTGCACTATCCGGCAGATTGCCTCCCTGGACGTTTTTGGCGCGCTCCACTGACGACGTGACTGACAGATGTCGTTGTCGGCTCCTCTCCAGGTACTCGTTCAACATCGCCAAGTTGTAGCGCCGATGCCCTCCCGGAGTGCGAAAAGGCGCCAACTTCCCATCCCTTTCAATCCTGTACAGAGTAGTCAAGCTAACATTCAAGTACTCCGCCGCCTCTCGAGCACCCAGCAAAGACATTTTTCCCCCTGAAATGTCACTCAAGCTCATTCAAGCAATGGAAAATAAACCAAATCACATTCAAAGTATAGCACGGCTTTCCCAGTCTATGGGTGAAAGTATAGTGAAACCTACATGAATTTCACGTGAAAGAAGAGTTGGAATATCCATCATTTCGTCGTGTTTTTCCATAACGCGGCCTCCCGCCACAACCCAATCTTTGGACACAGATTCACACAGATTTTCACAGATTTTTATTTCTTTTTCGTCCGTGTTTATCTGTGTAATCTGTGTCCTAAAAATTCTCGCGGATAGCGCAAATGTCGCGGGGTAATTCTATAGCCACCTAAGACCCCACAAGACAAAAAGCCGAGACACAAGGCCTCGGCTTCACCGTCCGTTATTCACTTCCAAGCATTATGCGTGATGAGTCTCTCACGCATCGTTTATCAATCTGATTCAACCTCCTCTTCTTGCATGGGCTCCGGTTCCTCACTGCTCTCCTGGGCAAGAAAAGGCTCCAGGTCCAATAGCTTTCGATAAACATACCTGCCCAGAATACGTAGGCTGGCGAGGGCAGGGGCAGCCAGAAACATGCCCAGGACGCCAGCTAGATTTGCCCCAGCGATAGCTCCGATGATGACCACCAGGGGATGCAGATTGAGGCTGCGGCCAATGATGCGGGGCACCAGGATGTTGTTCTCCAATTGCTGAATGACCACGTAAAGGCCAACGACCAGGAGGGCAAACCAACCGTCGGACAGGGGCAGGTAGGCGGAGCCCTGAAAGTAGGCAATGAGGATGGCGGGGATGGCAGCGATGATAGGGCCAATGTTGGGAATGATCTCCAAGACGCCAGCTATTATCCCCAGGATGAGGGCATTCCTCACCCCCACAACTTGCATGGTAACTCCAACCACTGTCCCTATGACGGCACAGAGGACGAGTTGGCTCCGGAAGAATGCACTCCAGATGACATTGACTTGCTCTCCCAGTTGGCGAACCTCATCCCAATAGTCCGCCGGTACCAGTCCGCGAATGGAGTTGCCGAGCTTACCCAGGTCTTTGAGCAGGTAGAAGGAAACGATGAGGATGAAAATAAGCCAAGCGACGCCAGAGGCCAGACCGACAAGGAAAGAAACCGTCTGTGAAGCAAGGGGGGAGACGATGCTCTGGACAGTGTCTCTAACCTCCCCATACATATCCCGCAGGTCAATAGAGAAGCCGAAGATGGAGAGGGGCTGCTCGAAAAAGCGGCTGATATCCTCGACGCTGTCCTGAAGGTCCACGTCTATGCTCGTTACCTGTTGGATGAGGCTGGGAACGAAGGCCACGAGCACTAGACTCAAAATGACGATGAGGGCCAGATAGATGGCAGCCACCGCCAGGGTGCGGGGTAGCCTGGCCCTGGTGGTGATGAATTTGACCGGGGGATTGAGAACGTAGGCCAAGATAACGGCAATGGCCAGGGGAGAGATGATCTGGCTGAAGCGGTAGACAATCCAAACCAGGGCCAGCAGGCTACTGATGATTACCAGCCACTTAGTGGTGTCGCTCCAGCTTTTGGACATGATAGGCCCTCGTGCTCACTCCAGAAACCCTATCTGATCGAGAGGCCAATAGGAAAACCAGGCCCGACCAATGACATCGTCCAGAGGCACTGGGCCAAAGGCGCGAGAGTCGTTGCTGAAGCCACGGTTATCGCCCAAGACGAAAACGTGCTTGGGCGGCACAACGATGGCCTTCATGTCTCTCTGGGTCTGATTAGAGAGATACGGTTCTTCAATAGCTTGCTCGTTGATGTAGACCTTGCCGCCCTTGATCTCTAGCTTCTCGCCCGGCAGGCCGATGACTCGCTTGATGAGAAGCCCCGACCCAGCCCGAGGAACGTTGAGGATTACGATATCGCCTCGCTGTGGCTCGTGGAAGTTATAAGAGAGCTTCTCCACCACCAGGCGCTGGTCTGTGTGTAGGTTAGGCTCCATGCTCTGGCCGTAGACCCTGGTGGCCTGGGCCAGAAAGAGGTTGATGAGGAGAGCGATGAGAATGGCTGGGACGATGGTCTCGCCGG
>CAZGKH010000410.1:0-4195 GCA_964525665.1 uncultured Anaerolineae bacterium
TTCCGCCGAAGGGCTGCCAGATCTTGCCGAAGGTCTGAAGGATCTCTGGCGTCTGGCTCCACTTGAAGAAGTGAAAGAAAAAAGGGCGGTCATCGCTGGTGGGAGAGACATCGTAGGAGTAGTCGGCGTAGAATCGAGCTCGGTCGCCGAACAGGAGGGACTGGAAGGCTCGGTAGTAGAGCGGCTCCTGGTAGGCGTTGTAACGGTTGGCCTCGGCCTCCTGGATGCCTGGATAGTACACCAGGTCGAATTGCCGCCCGCTACAGAAGCTTTTCACCGCCTCGATCTCCCCAGCCGTGAACTCCCCGTTCTTCACCAGCAGCAGCAACGTTGACCAACTGCGGATAGCTACCAGGCGCAGTTCCGGCTGGGAAAGACCCGCTTTCTCCAAAGCCGTCACCGCCAGGGCCCCGGCCCGCAGGCTCTCGCTAGGCGGCGTTTGCAGCCAGCGGCTCACTACCAGCAGGCCGCCCTCGCTCAGGTGGGCCAGGTAGTCAACGAATGCCTCCACCGTGTAGAGGTAGTTCTCCGATAGGCTGTAAGCTCCGGAGGTCACGGGCCTGTAGGTGTCGGCCAACGACACCTGGACGACGTCGAATCTCTCCCCCACACGGCGCACGTAGCTGCGCCCATTCTCCACCACTACTGTCACTCTCTGGTCCCGATAGGGGTCTTGGAAGGCGTCTCTGGCGACTTCGATCACCAGCGGATTGCTCTCCACAGCTACTACCGACGAGGCCCCTTGGTGTAACGCCACCAGGACATCGAGACCGCCTTTCGGCTCAATGACCAGAGCTTTCGCCTGGGGCCGCAGGCGGTAGGGCAAGACGACAGGCAGGTAGTCAATGAAATCCAGCTTTTCGGGCCTGGTTATGGGGGAGAGGTTATCGCCGTCGGTGAAGAGGCCCTTTTGAAGCGGCAGGGGGGTGGGATAGGCCAGACTCAAGCCCGGCGCCGACTTTACTCCCCGGCTCTCGATTACATCCACCCGCGAGAAGGCGTTCCAGCGACTCCAGATGACCTCAGCTTCGGGATAGAGCAAAGCCTGGCTGAGACCTTTATAGGGGGAGAGGCGAACCTCCAGGAAAGATGGAGGGCGGAGAGTGAGGAAGAGCAGGGTCAGCGCGATGATGCTGGATGTTAGAAATTGGAGATTGGAGATTGGAGATTGGAGATTGGAGGTTGGAAATCTAGCCCCACAATCCAATTCCCAGCCTCTAACTTCTAACTTCCAATTTCCAACAGAGAATGCTATCGCCGCCAGTGCCCCCAGTAACGCGCTGAGCATCACCGTCCCGGCCCCGCCCAGGAGAGGCAAGGCCACTACTGCGGTCAGACAGCCCAAGGCCGAGCCGGCCAGGTTGAAAGAATAGATCTTGCCCGCTTGTTCAGGCTGTGCGGCCAGCAGGGCACCTACGGCCAGGCCGCTGAAGAAGAAAGGCAGCGCCAGGAAGAGATAGTAGATAGCCAGGAAGAGGATCTGCTCTCGGTCCCAGGCGATACGATAGGAGTCGAAGGGTATGTAGTTGATGTTCAGATAGCTGGCCAGGATGCCCAGAGCCAGAAGCATTGAGAGAGTGGCGAGGAGTCTGTTCGGATTCTTCTTGACCAGGCTGGGGAAAAGGGAGAGGAAGGAGCCGCTGGCCCCAAAGCCCAGAAGGGCGATGCTGATGGCCATGAAAGCGAAATGATACCATTGGGCCAGGGAGAAAATCCTCGTGAGGGTGATCTCCAGACACAGGCCGGCCATGGAGAGCAAGAAAACGCCCAGGTAGGTCACCAGCATAATCTCCAATATCCAATATCTAATCTCTAAGTCGAAATTGGGGATCCCGCTCCAGCATCAACTCCAGGCCCTCATCCAGATCAACCTTGGGGCTGTAATCCAGCTTCCGTCGGGCCAGGCCGATGTCAGCCACCAGCCGGGAGACGCCGCCGTTGTCGGCCTGGCTGTAAAGGGGGCCGACCTCGCGGCCGGTAGCGCGAGCTACTTTCTCCACCAACTGGTTGATGCTTACCTCCTGGCCGCTCCCCACGTTGATGATGCGGCGGTCCACGTCGGAGGCCGTGCCTGCTGCGAGCAGTGCGTCCAACACGTCGTCAATGTAGACGAAGTCCCTGGTCTGGTTCCCATCGCCGAAGACGATCAGCGAGCCCCCTCCCAGGGCTTGTTTGAGGAACTGGGGGATGACGGGAGCGTGGGAAGCGGGCACGAATTGCCCTGGTCCATAGGCGTTGAATATCCTGAGCGCGACCGTCTCTATGCCACAGAGGGCACCGATGGTGGAGACGTAGTACTCCGAGGCGATCTTGCTCACCGCGTAGGGCGAGCGGGGGTTGGGGATGGTCTTCTCACTGATGGGCTGTCTGTGCTGTTCGCCGTAAACAGCTCCTGAGGAGGCCAAGATCACCCTTTTCACCCCCGCATCCCGCACGGCCTCCATGACGGCCACCGTGCCGCCTACGTTCACGTCGTTATAGTCACGGGGATACAGGATGGACTCCGGGACGGAAACCCGCGCCGCCAGGTGATAGACACAGTCCACGTCCTGCAGCAGCGTCCAGAGCTTGGGGACATCTTTTACATCGCCACGGGTGAAGAGCACCTGGGAATCGAGGCGCGAAGGATCGCCGGCGCTGAGGTCGTCCAAAGCCCGCACGTGATGCCCTTCCCCAACCAAACGATTTGCCAATGCGGCGCCGATGAAACCAGCCCCGCCGGTAACAAGACATCGCACTTTTCAACCTTCCATGGCCCCAAATGCTCCCATCGGATTGTCAAATCCGACGGGGATGGCCTGGATTTGGCAATCCAGGCAGAGCTAAGGTTAGAATTCTGTCGCCCCGGTGAACTCGAACTCGGCCAGCTTCAGGGCCGGGGTGCGAGTGCCGCCGAACCAGTTCTGTTGCAGCCTGGTCTCGCGGCTCACTGCCTCCACGTTGGCCAGCGCCTCCAGGTAGCTCTGGGTAAAGCGGAGGTTCTTGATGGGATAGGCGATCTCGCCCTTCTCGACCAGAAAAGTCCCATCGCGGGTCATGCCGGTGATGATGACCAGCTTGGGATGGACGGGGCGGGTGTAGTGGAAGCGAGTCACCCACAGGCCCCGCTCCATCGAAGCCAGCATCTCCTCTTTGCCCGCCTCACCAGGCGCCATGAAGGTATGGGCGGGAATGGGGCCGAAGGTGTTGGGTGAAGGCAATCCGTGTCCGGTAGAAGCCTTCCCCTCTTTGCCAGCAGTGTAGGAATCGTACACCACAGCCTCGGCCACGCCCTCTTTTATCAGATCAACTCGCTGCCTGGGCACACCCTCGAAATCGAAGGGCATGGGCAAGCCCGTGGGATCAAGGCCGTCATCCCAGATGGAGATGGCCTCGCTCATGATCTTTTTCCCGAAATTATCAATCATGAAGCTGCGCCCCTCCTGCACGGACAAAGCGCCGAAGCCCAGGTAGGAAAACATGCTCATGAAGTCAGCTACGGCGTACTCCTCCAGCACAACCGGGTAACGGCCCGGCGGCAGATCTCTGGGGTTCCGACTGCGGAGAGCCTTCTCCACCGCCTCGCGGCCAATCACCTCGGTGTTGATATCTCCCACTTTCCAGGCTGTGACCTCAGCGTAGCCAGAGCTATCGTCGCTCATGACAACAGTGTTGATATCGGCTGAGGTGATGGCATGGTAAGCGAAGACGCCCAGGGAATTGGCCACTGCCAGCTCTTGAGCGCCAGTGGTAAAGGCCCCCGAAGCGACCAGCCCATCATCCACAGCCTGCCGGCAGATCACGCCCACGGCCCTGGCGCGAGCCTCTGGGCTGAAGGCAGCCGTGGCCTCGTCGAAGGCCTCGACTTCTGCAATGGGCGCCGGGCTGGGCAACGATATGAAGTCGGGGTTATCGGGCTGGAGCTTGCCTATCGTCACGGCCCTCTCCACCACCCTCTCCAAAGCCTCCTGGCTCAGGTCGTTGATGGAAGCCACCCCGATCTTCTTGCCCACCACGGTCCGCACCCTGATCTCCGCGTTTCGCTCGGCCACATTCTGGTGGATATAAGAACTCGCAAAGCGGGTCAGTCCGCTGTCCTCGCTCATGACAATCACTTCCGTCTGGTCGGCGGTGGACAGAGATAGGACTTGCTTGGTGATCTCGCGCATCTCTTTTCTACCTAGCATTGCTGCTCCTTTCGTTTTGGTCAGGTGGT
>CAZGKH010000411.1:0-4180 GCA_964525665.1 uncultured Anaerolineae bacterium
AGGAGCGGTTTTTGCGACGAAGCAATCCCCAACTGGGTGACGGGAGATTGCTTCGCTCCGCTCGCAATGACATCACGCTAAGGGGACAATTCATGGATGTACTGAATTTCCTGTTCGTCAATCTTCGTGAGGCCATCACCACCTGGCTGGCCGGATTCCTGCCGATGTGGGCCGCAGATGCCGTGGTGCACCTGTTGGTGGGCATCGTCCTCGTCTTGATGGCCCTGATGTCGGTGCTGGCTCTCCCCCTGGGCGAGCGCAAGGTCATCGGACGGTTCCAGGATCGCCTCGGCCCCAATCGCTGGGGACCCTGGGGCATCTTCACCCCCATTGCCGATGGCATCAAGATGTTGACCAAAGAGGATATCGTTCCCGATGGAGCCGACTACTGGGTTCATCTCCTGGCTCCCATCTGCACTATTGTTGTCGCCGTGCTCATCTACGCTGTGCTGCCCTTTGGCGAGGGGGCGTGGGGCACCGATCTTAACATCGGCATCCTGTACGTCGTAGCTGTCGCTTCTGTGGGAACGATTGCCGTCTTGATGGCCGGCTGGTCGTCCAACAACAAGTACTCGCTGCTAGGCGCTTTTCGCGTGGTGGCCCAGCTCATCAGCTACGAGATTCCGATGCTGTTGAGCATAGTGGCGGTGGTCTTGCTAACAGGCTCGATGTCCATGGTCGAGATCGTGCGCCAGCAATCGGTGCCATATCTCATAACCGTGCCGATGGTTTTCTTCGTGTACATGCTGGCAGCCTTCGCAGAGTTGTACCGGGCTCCCTTTGACATGATCGAGGCCGACTCGGAGCTAGTGGCTGGCTTCTTCACCGAGTACAGCGGGATGAAGTTCGTGATGTTCTTCATGTCGGAGTATTTCAACTTGTTCGCCATGTCTGCCGTCATCACCACCCTCTTCCTCGGTGGCTGGCGTGGCCCCATCCTGCCGGGCTACGTTTGGTTCTTCGTCAAGTGCGCGGCGGTCATCTTTGTCTTCTGGTGGGTGCGCGCTATGATACCGCGCATCCGCATTGACCACCTGCTGAACCTGGCCTGGAAATTCCTGGTGCCGCTGGCCCTGGTCAACTTGATGGTCGTTGGCTTGGTGGACAAGTTGGTCGCCGATGGGCTCGCGCAAAACATCGCCCTGCTGGTTGCCAACCTCGTTGTAGCTATCGCCGTTATCGGCATCTTTGGCTTTGCTGGTCGCAAGACGCGATCCAAGCGGCTGCAACGTATCACAGCGCAGCGAGGTTCGCAGATTCGCTGATTTGCAGATTTGTAAGAGGTGTTCATGTTCGGTCTAGGTGTAGTAAAAGGCCTTTGGGTTGCGAGCAAACATTTCGTCCAGAGCTACCTGGGACACACGGGGATTCGAGGGGGCATACGGCCCGATCCCACGCTGGAGGGTCTCTTCACGGTGCAGTATCCCGAGGAGAAGCTGCCCATGTTCCCTCGCTTCCGTGGCGCGCTGATGCAACTGCGCGATGCCGAGACGGGCGAGCTGAAGTGCACAGCTTGCGGCTTGTGCGTGCGAGCCTGTCCCAACAATGTCCTCGAAGTGGAAGGAGAGGGCAAGGGCAAGGAACGAAGGGCGATTGCCTTCAGCTACAACCTATCGCGGTGCCTTTTCTGTCGCCTCTGCGTAGAGGCCTGCAACTTCAGCGCCATTGAGATGAGCCACGAGTACGAGCTGGCCAGCTATTCGCCGGAGCTGGTGTGGGATTTGGACAAGATGCTGGCCATTGGGGATAAGTACGGCGTCCACGAATCGGGGAAGGACTGGGAATAGAAGTTGGAAGATGGAAAGTGGAAGTCTAAAGCCTAATATCCAATATCCAATCCCAGAATATGGGAGTGAGCATGCTGCAAGTCGTCTTCATTATCCTTAGTATCATAACACTAGGAGCTGCCCTGGCCGTCGTGACCAGCAAGAACCTGTTTCACAGCGCCCTGTTCATGGTCCTCTGCTTCGTGGGTGTGGCGGGACTGTACGTTCTGCTGGAGGCGGGTTTTCTGGCTGCGGTTCAGATCATGGTCTACGTGGGAGCCATCGCCATCTTGATCATCTTCGCTATCATGCTCACCCGCCGTCTGATGGCCAAAGACCTGGTGCAGCGCAACGCTCAATGGGGCATCTCAGCTCTGGTGGCCTTACTACTGTTCGCCCTGCTGGGCTTTGTTTTGCTGAGAGTGAATTGGCCCGTAGCCGGGGGCGACGTTTCCCCAGAGAGCATAAGCATCCTCGGCCAGGAGCTGATGAGCACCTACGCTCTGCCCTTCGAGGTGGCTTCGGTGCTGTTGCTGGTAGCGTTGGTGGGCTCGATTATTATCGCACGGGAGAGGGAGTGACCGGTTGGCAGACGTGCGGCTATTGGTGGCTAAGGAATTCTTGGCAGATGCTGAACTTTGTCTAAACAATGGCCGATTTCACTCTGCTGTTTCCAGGGCTTATTATGGGGCTTTTCATGCTTGCGTGGCTTTGTTCGAGCATTATGGTTATCGGCCCAGCAACTTTCCCGGACGAGGTAAGCGGCCTGCCCGGCGGTGGGAACACGGCATTGTTAGGAAGTATTTCCCCGTCGAGTTCGTGCACAAACGAAGACTGATTGACTGGCAACTGGGAATTGGGGTGAGGCTTCTTTACGAATCGAGAGCCAAAGCCGATTACAGGGTGGATATGCGGATCAGCGAGAAGATGGCTCGTGACAGCTTCGAAGAAGCGCGGCAGTTGCTCCAGGCAATTGAGGGGAGAGTTGTTTGATGATGGAGCAGGCAGTAACGAAAGAATGGGCCTTGGTGGATGTTGCCGAGATGATAATTGCCGAACTCCGGCAGCGATTTCCCACGGCAAAATTCCTACTTAATGATGAGGTGTATGGAGACGAAGATCTCTATATTGACACTTACGTTGATGAGGACGAGCTGCTTGCTCTCGACAGATTTGCCAGTGAACTGACCTACCGCTATTGGGAAAAAACAGGCTATGACATTATGCCCATGGTCGCCCCCAGGGACTGTTACCCGATAAAGGAGTAGGAGAGGGTTCGCTTGAGGAGCTTATGATGACCATTCCTTTGAGTTGGTATTTAATTGTCGCCGCCGCGCTTTTTTGCATCGGCCTGTACGGAGTGCTCTCCCGCCGCAATGCCATCGGCATTCTGATGGGCATTGAACTGATGCTGAACGCGGTGAACATCAACTTGGTGGCCTTCTGGCGTTACATTACGCCTCAGGCGGTCACTGGCCAGGTTTTCGCCATCTTTGCTCTCACTGTGGCCGCGGCTGAGGCCGCCGTGGGCCTGGCTATTTTCATTGCCGTCTACCGCAGTCGGGATACGGTGAACGTCGAAGAAATAGACTTGATGAAGTGGTAGGGGAGATTGCCGATGCTTAACGCTCCCATTTTGATTCTGATTCCCCTCTTGCCCCTGCTGGCTTTCGTCGCCATCGTGCTGTGGGCTAATCCCAACAAGCGGCTCAGTTCTGCACTGGCCACTGGGGCCATGGTCATCTCCTGGCTGCTCGGCTGGGGGGTGGCTTTCAGCGCTTTTGCCGCCCGGGTGGAGTACGATCACCCTTTCCACTGGCTGGCTGATTGGGTGCCCACCGGCTCCACCTGGCTCAAGATGGGAGTCATGGTGGACCCACTGACGGCGGCCATGCTGTTCATGGTGCCCTTCGTCTGCCTGATGATCTTCATCTACTCCTGGGGCTACATGGGGCTTGGCACCGACCGGGTAGATCCCCGCTACTCCCGCTTCTTCGCCTACATCTCCCTGTTCGCTTGTGGGATGTTGGGGTTGGTGGTGGCCGACAACATGCTCATGCTGTTCATTTTCTGGGAGATCATGGGCCTGTGCTCGTACCTGCTCATCGGCTTCTGGTTCGAGAAGACGTACCCCGATCCGAAGCAGATCACGCCCAAAGAAGCCGGGCTCAAGGCGTTCATCACCACCCGCATCGGCGACGTGATCATGTTCTCCGGCATGGCCCTGCGCTACTCCCTGACCGGCTCGCTGACCTTCGAGCAGATGTTCGCCCCGGCGACGCCGCGCCACCTGGCCGAGAGCTACGTCACCCTGCCGCTGGTGGGCACGATGCCCTGGGCCACCCTGCTGGCCGTGCTGATGTTCGGCGGGACGGTGGGCAAAAGCTCGCAGTTCCCGCTGCACGTGTGGCTGC
>CAZGKH010000412.1:0-4168 GCA_964525665.1 uncultured Anaerolineae bacterium
GACGGGCGCTGGAGCAGTCGGGCAAACGACGCTGATAATGCAAAAAGGGAGCAGATCCGGGCTTCGATCTGCTCCCTTTGTTCATCTTTGCTACCGGACACTTCTCAAGACTTCCGAAGTTTCGGCGATGTTTATGCGCTGTGGAGCATGGGCAACAGCCAATGAGTAGCGCGGGGTTGAACTTGTGGAAACTTCGGAAGTCTGGCAGTGGGCGCGAGGCCTCAGGCTGTCTCTTTCAAGTTAACGGGACGCTCCGATTGGGTGAGGAGCAAAGGCGAGGTCTTGCCTAAGACGGCCTCCGCGCTGATGATGCACTTCTTAACGTCGCGCCGCGAAGGTATCTCGTACATCACATCCAGCAGAGCTTTCTCTATGATAGTCCTCAGCCCCCGGGCGCCAGCTTCGTGCTTCATGGCCTCCTCGGCCGCCATAGCTAACGCCTCTTCGGTGAACACCAATTCCACGTTGTCCAGAGCCAAGAGCCGCTGAAATTGCTTGGTGATGGCGTTCCTGGGCCGGGTCAGGATGCCGATCATGTCCTCTTTGCGAAGAGGATCAACGCTGGTTATCACCGGCAGACGTCCCACCATCTCCGGGATCATGCCGAACCTCATCAAATCGTCGGGAATGACCCGCTTGAGGAGCCTGGCGACTCTCTTTTCTTCCTCCTCCCTCTGCAACCTGGCCGCCTCTCCCTTTAAGAAGCCTACTTTCCCTTTCGTTCCAATGCGCTCGCCAACGATCTCCTCCAGGCCATCAAAGGTGCCGCCGCAGATGAAGAGGATGTTGGTAGTATCAAGCTGGAGGAACTCTTGGTGGGGGTGCTTACGACCGCCCTGGGGAGGAACGTTGGCCACCGTGCCCTCGATGATCTTCAGGAGGGCTTGCTGCACACCCTCGCCCGAGACGTCGCGAGTGATGGAGGGGTTGTCTCCCGTCTTGCGTGCCTTCTTGTCGAGCTCGTCAATGTAGATGATGCCCTTCGCAGCGCGAGGCAGGCTGTAATCGGCGGCCTGGATCAGGCGCAGCAGGATGTTCTCTACGTCCTCACCCACGTACCCGGCCTCGGTCAGGGCCGTGGCATCGGCGATGGCGAAGGGGACATCCAGGATCCTGGCCAGGGTCTGGGCCAGCAGCGTCTTGCCGCAGCCAGTCGGCCCAATGAGCAGGATATTGCTCTTCTCCAACTCCACATCGTCGGCCTCGGCCCCCGCGTTGATGCGCTTATAATGATTATATACCGCCACCGAAAGCACCCGCTTGGCGTCGTCCTGGCCGACCACGTATTCGTTCAAGCGGTCGTAGATCTCCTTGGGTGAGGGGATCGTTTCTAAGAAGAACTCCTCTTCGGGGGAGTCGGGGGCGTCCTCCGCCAGTATCTCATTGCACAAGTGAACACACTCATCGCAGATGTAGGCTGAGTCGGGGCCGGCTATCAGGCGATTGACTTCCTCCTGACCTCGCCGGCAAAAAGAACAGTAACTTTCTTCCTGTCGTCTTCTGGCCATCCTGGCTTACCTTTCTTTGTGAATACTCTTGATCGCCGAAGGTCTCCTGACCGAGGTGGAGGGGCTCGGGCGGAGACCTTCGCCCATCGCAGTGGTTCAGTTGGTCTCCTCGGCTTCCTCTTCTTCGTCTTTTCCCTTGCGGGGGCTCAATACCTCGTCAATGATGCCGTACTCCACGGCTTGCTGGGCGTTCATGAAGTAATCCCGATCAAAGTCCTTGGTGATTCGCTCCACCGACTGCCCTGTGTGGCTGGCGAGGAGGTTTTTGAGTAGCTCTTGCATACGCAGCAGCTCCCGGGCCTGGATCTCCACGTCGGGGGCGTAACCCCGTGCGCCGCCGCCGGCGGGGTGCATGTGGATGGTGGCGTGGGGCAGGGCATAGCGACGGTCCTTCATACCAGCGGCCAGGAGAACAGTGCCCAGGCTGGCCGTCCAGCCCACGGCGATGGTGGAGATAGGGGCCTGCACCTGTTGCATGGTGTCGTAAATGGCCAGGCCAGGATATATCTCGCCGCCAGGGCAGTTGATGTAGATGGAGATTTCCTTTTCCGGATCCTCTCGATCCAGAAAAAGCAGTTGGGCCACGACCACGTTAGCTACTTGGTCGTGGATGGGCGTACCGAGGAAAATGATCCGTTCCTTGAGAAGCAGGGAGTAGATGTCGTACATCCGCTCGCCGCGGCCCGTGCTCTCGATGACATAGGGAATCAGGGATTTCATTCTGCTTCGCTCCTTTCGCTATCATTCTCACTCTCACTCTCTGCAACCTGATGTTCTGTGCTCTCCGTCCCTTCCTCATCCAAAGGGATTTCTGCTGACGAAGGTTCTTCTGTCACCTCCACCACCTCTCCTTTGGCAATGGCTGACAAGCGTTCCAGAGCTTTCTCAACTTCACTAGATTCGCTCTCGAACCCTTCTAGTTCAACGAACTTGTTTAAGGCCAGGGAGCGCTTCAGCCTTTCCTGAACTTGGGGGGAGACCTCTGTACGCAACTCTTCTTCGGTCAGTTTTCTCATCTGCAAATAGTTTTCGAGGCTCAAACTTTGCCGCCCGAGGCTCCGGTCGAATTCTTCGAGCCAGTCATCAATCCCTTTCTCCAACATCATAGGCGGGAACTCTATCTCAGACATCTCAACCAGGGCTGTCAAAGCTCGATCAGCGAATTCCTGTTCGGCCTTGGCTTGCACCTTACGGCGTAGTTCAGCTTTTAGATCTTCCAGTGCTTCATAGCTACCAACAGTGCGAGCCAGGTCATCGTCAATATCAGGCAGAACTTTTTCTTTCAAATCCTGGAGATGGACTTTGAAGTGAGCTGGCTGGCCAGCCAGCTCCTTGTTCTCTGACTCCTCGGGATAGGTTAGCGTGAACTCCCTCTCTTCGTTGACCGCCATGCCCAGAAGCTTTTCGCCGAAGCCAGGCAGTGGATGAGGGGAACCCGCCTCCAGAATCAGCTCTCTCCCTTCGTTGCCAATTACCACCTCTCCGTTAACGGTGCCCTCGATATCCACTATGGCCAGATCGCCCCACTGGGCAGGTCGTTCCACAGGCTGACGGAAGGAGTTTCGCTCCTGGATTATTCTGAGCATTTCGTTGATTCCCTCTTCCTCGTCTGCTTCCTCTCCTGGGTCTAGTCGCATCTGCTGGTAATCGCCCAGCTCAACCACGGGGGCCAAGGGCACGACCATCTTTAACACTAAGGGGTCGGTTTCGTAATCGGTGATCTGCGCTTGGCCAAAGGGCTCGAGGCCAGTTTCCTCCAACACCTCTTTATAAATGGTGTTTCCCAACTCGTCCACCACTTCTTGAAACAAGGTGTCTTTGCCAACCATGCGGGCAACGACATGGTATGGTGCTTTGCCTGGGCGAAAGCCCGGAATCTTGGCCTGTCGCGAGATACGGCGGGCAACGTCCCGCATAGCGCGTCGCGTCCGTTCCTCACCAACCTCGATGGTCAAGGCCATTTGACAATTCTCTAGTCTCTCGGTTTCGATTTTCAATGTCTTAGTATTCTCCTTTCTCACAAGGGATTATAGCATAAAACTCTGAGATATGCTAGTCGTGACTAGGATGACGTATGCGCCTACTTAAGCGTCCCGTTCCCAGGCCCAACCCAATGAGCAGTACCCCTATGATGAAGAGCGCGATGGGCATCCCAATTCTATCAGCGAAGTGCTCGAAGTTCACGTAGATGATCAGCAAGAGGAGAAAGGCGGCTCCACTGTAGAGAAAGGCTTGCGACTGCCGTTTCACGCTGGCAGCGATGAAGGCAATGCTGGCCAAAAAAGCTATGGCTTCCACCGTTGCTTTCTGCCAAGTTGCATCGTATGTTTCGCCCGTAGCCAGGATGAAGGTGATCCCCAGGATAGTGAGGGCTCCGAAGATGCGGGACACACTTGCCAGGCCCTTCCTCTGCCTCGCCTGTAGCCACTCCGAGAGCACCAAATATAAACCGCCGGCTACCAGGCTGATCATCAGGTTGCGCCAAGGGTTGAAGGGTGGAAAGATCTCCTCCAGCCAAATAAGGAACGCAAATAACGCGGCGCTGCCACAGAGATGGAACGCGATGCTCTGAGTGATGGTGGGAAGCAGCACGAAGGCAACTCCAGCCACGCCCGTTGCCGACAGACAGCTCACCAAGACCAACGGAGCCGCCTCAGTGA
>CAZGKH010000413.1:0-4162 GCA_964525665.1 uncultured Anaerolineae bacterium
CCTTTCCGGGTACCGATTGCCCGGCTGGCCGCAGCTCAGGCAGCGTTGAAGTAATATTAGATTTCTGAATCGATAATGGTGGATGATTATGTAAAATGTTTTTAACTTCTAATAATCCAGTTATCTGGAGGTGGATGGTATTAGCCATCGCCCCGCTTCGGCGGGGTTTTTTTATGATAACAATTTTTTCCCATATCCTAAAATTTCGCCCGTTTTACTGCGATAATATTTCCGCTTCAAAATTTCCTCAATTTTATCCCCGAAAATCAATCTGTCATCCTGTATCTTCCCCGATTCCTTCAAAATGGCACGGCGGCTTGGATGTGCAATCAAATCCGCAACTTGTAAACCTGAAATATTATTTTGTTTATTTTTGACCTTGAGTTGGCAGGATGAAAATCTACTTTCAAAACGAGATGATTCAACAAAATCAGTACCGTGTTTAATCAGATAACTATAAGACCTTTTTAAGCGCCTATCTTCCCGCCCTCCCCTTGATTCGGCCATTACATCCCCGACTGCATTCAGGTCTTCAAGTATAAAGACAAATCGTTCGAGCATAACAGCCATACAATAATGATATGGATCATAGTGCCAAATAGTATACAAATCATGATGTTCCTTTTTGTCAATAACCACTGTAATTACAGTGTATTCCCATTGATCAAAAAAGGACAATATAGTTTCATTGAATTGCCTTTCGATTTCTTTATCGCGCAGGGAATGGAACGGATATTTCTTGTTAACTATCTCTTTTCGATGCAGAATAATTGGATCGTCAGGATGAGATTTGAAAAATTTTCTTTTCATACTCTCCATTCGTGGATTCAATACTTCCGCAACATAAGTAAGATTAAATACAACGCCAGTTAAACTTAAGTATCTATTATTTTCTTCATCTGCATGTGTAATATCATGATTTCCAACCTCATCTACATAAAGTCTATACTTTTCGAACATGGTGGACTTTTGATTTTTCACAATTCTCACTTATTTGTCGTTTCTTCGATCATCCCAATCTCCTCCTCCGTCAACTCATACAGCTCATAAACCAACCGGTCGATCTGCTTGTCGGTGGCATCTATCTGCCGTTGAAGAACTTCCCGGTCGTGGGGGGCTTTGGTTTTCGCTAACTGCTTGTTCAGCATTAAAATCCGGTCCACCAATTGAACTATTTTGTCGTGGCGTGATTTGTATTCTGTGTCAGAATCATTGACAGGAAGAATTGGAAGTTGCTTGATATACATCGGCTTATACTCAAAATATCCGCCTTGTTTTGTGGAAGATGTTTGGCGCATTATGAATTCAAGAACTTTTGAATTCAATAATCCAAAAAGGTACAAATCACTGGTCGGAATAATGGAGGTCTTATCATTTGAATATATCTTACTTGAATCAAATGTATAGGAAGCTTTCTTGATTATTGCAGGAATAAATATTTTTTGTTTTTCAAAATTGTTATAATACTCACACGCTCTCAATTCCCACCAGTAATCTCCCTGATCATATCTTTTTTTCGCCTCCTGCTCAAAGCGAGCCAAATGAGTAGAAACGGCGGGATAGTTTTCTTTTAACCATTTCCATGGCTGTTTGGAGAATTTTGATTGTTCATTTGTCCATCCTTTAGGAATAAATATCAAATACTTTGTAGCCACCGGTGGTTGATACCGTTTAATATCCCTTCCAGCGAGAAACGGTTTGATAATCTCAGCGCTGAGTGGATCCTTTTCGATCAGTTTCTGCCGTGTAGTTTCATCTATAACAAAGGCTTTGTTCAAACCGGTGAGGATACCCCGGTAAATTTTCCCATCAACATATTTCCCCAGGGGTATTCCTTTGGATTTGATTTTTTCCAGCAAGTGGTTTACCTCTTCACTCACCAGGGCCCAGCCGTTATCATTCAGATGCGCCTGCTTCACCGGGTAGCGATGCTGCGCCACATATTCGTCCAGATCTCTGAAATCCAGCGCTTTTACCTGCGCCACGGAAAACTTCGAACGCGCCCCATCCCGGCTGAGGAACAGGATACAGGGATAGGTGGAGGCGTTTTTAAACACCGGCAAGTCACCAAAGTCTATAATTTTTTCAATGCGCTGTTGCTTAAGCCAGCGGCGCAACGGTTGACCGTAATTCGCCCGCAACCACTTATTTGCCACAATATAGCCAAATTTTCCGCCGGCCTTAAGCAGCGTTACTCCCTGCTCGATAAAATACGCATACAGGTCTGCAGCTCCGTGATAAACCTGGTAGCGCTGATGAAAATAGTTTTTCAGTTTACTCAACATTTCCTGGCGAACATACGGCGGATTCCCAATTACCGCGTCAAAACCGGCTGTACTGCTCTGTAAATAACCGGATTTTCCTTCGCGTTCCCTGATGTCCTTCGTGACTTGTATCTGAAAAACTTTCGGAAATTCCGCTTCCCAGTCGAAGACATTAATCCGGTATTGTTCTTCTTCATCCAGAAGGGAAACTTGCTGATTGTCGTAAAAGTCCGGACCGATGAGGGAATTGCCGCACTTGATATTGTTTCCCAGGTCCGGCAGGGCTCGTTCATGGAAAAACTTCATCTGGCGGTTAATGGATTCCCGGTTTTCACCTTCCAGTACTTTCAACAGCAGGGATAGCTTGGTCACTTCCACGGCCTGGGAATCGATATCCACTCCGTAAATGTTATTCAGGAGAATTTCTTTTCGTTTTGCCGTGGTTAGCCGCCATTCTCCCGATTTCACCTGATAGATGGCGGGTGATTTTCTCCGAACCCATTTTTCAGGATCATGTTTTATGAACCAGTCAAGATGCCAGTCCAATAGGTACTGATACACTCCTATCAAGAAGGAACCGGAACCGCAGGCCGGATCCAGGATTTTCAGCTTTTCCGCCTGCTGGGGAGTTTTTCCCTCCAGTAATTTTCCCACTGTATTTTTCACAATATAATCCACGATGTAGGTCGGCGTGTAGTAAACGCCGCCGGCCTTCCGCACTTCCGGTTTTTCTTCGATTTTAGCCCGGTGTCCCGGCGTCAACCGGATCACTTTTCCCAGGAATTGCTCATAAATGTGCCCCAGAATGTCCGCCGGAAGAACGGCAAATTCGTAGGGACTTTCCGGATAGTATAAACGCTTGAAAATATCCTTGAGGGTTTTATCATCGATAGTAAGCGTCAGCGTCAGTTCGTCCGGGTGATCCTGTCGGTTCCGTTCATGGCGGAAATGAAACAAACCCGAATTGTATTTCTCATCGGCCCGGATAAACCGGTTCACCAGCCGCTTATACACATTTTCTCCGTTTTGCAGCAACATCAACTGGCCGTAATCTTCGATTCCCCGGTCTTCACATATCCGCAGGAAGATGATCCGGTCAATGGTTCGGGAGACGGCAAAATTTAATTCCCGTTGGGTCAGCCCCGGATTCCGCAGGGCGATATTTCGCGATAGTTCATCCCGCCAAGTTTCAATTTCTTTTAGAAATGCCGTATCGACTTCCGCCGTGCCCCGTTTCCGCCTCGTCGATTCCACGTAACGATCAAAGGAACCCTTAAGGATGGACTCTTTGGAAAAAATGGATTCGATTTCCTCCCGCCGGTTCTCGTATTCTTCAAAGGTCATGTACAGGACCCGCGCCGTGGACGCTTTATCTGTCTTTACGGGCTTGATGCGGCAATCATAGACGGCAAATTCTTCGAAGTCAGTGAGAATGCTCAGCGGAAGTTTCGCAGACCAGGCATAGCGGCGGAGCTGATAGGCCGGATGAATGTCTTCTTTGATATCAACGGAAGGTTTCTTGGCTTCCACAAAAAATTTTCGGACGCCTCCAATTCGAAAAGCATAATCGGGAGCCTTGGTTGCACCGCCTATTTTTATCGCGTCTTCATGAACCACTTCTTTGTAGGCTTCCGCGTACCCGGCGGCGTTGGTTACATCCCAACCCAGTGCGGCAAAGAAGGGATCAATGAATTCCCGCCGTACCATAGTTTCATTGTAGGAGGCCTTGTATGCGTCAAGATTGCGGCGAAACGTTTCGACTAAGTGACCAATTTTTCCCTGACTATTAGACATCATAAATCCTTTGTACCTGCATTATACGACATTTTATTTTACTAGCAAAACTACAAAGCCTCAAACTCCGCCGAAAAATGGCGGAGGAACTCCGGTTGTTTTGT
>CAZGKH010000414.1:0-4154 GCA_964525665.1 uncultured Anaerolineae bacterium
TTTTCACTAATTTTTTCTTTTTCGTGTTAATTCGTGAAATTCGTGGCAGATAAAAGTGTGTTTCGATTATAACATTAACCGCAAGCTGCGTCAAGCTTGCGTCCTCTGCGCTGCTGGCAAACGGCAATCAGTTGGCTACTTGCTGCCTCACCATCCCCCCTACCTCTGATCGCCCCGTTTCCGCTCGTACATTGCCCTATCCGCCCGGGCCAGCAGTTCATCAATAGAACAGGGGCGTTCGGGGTCGTAGCGCGCCAGGCCCACGCTTAACGATAGCTCGTAGCGGAGGTCTCCCCTGGCGTTGCGGGCCTCCAGGTTCTCTTGCAAACGATGGACAAGGACCTCGGCGGGGGACCCATTGGTTTCTATCGCCAGAATCACAAACTCATCCCCGCCAATGCGCGCCATGATGTCCGACTCGCGAAACGTCTCTCTGAACACATTGGCGGTTTCGATCAAGGCCCGGTCTCCCTCAGGGTGGCCCAGGGCATCGTTAATCTTCTTCAGGCCGTTGAAGTCGGTGAAAAGCAGCATCATTCTCCTCTTCGCCCGATGGGCCGTCTTCAACTGCTGTTGGCCCAGGGCAAAGAACCCTCGCCGGTTGTACAGGCCCGTGAGTTTGTCAATAAGTAACAGGGCGCGCAGCGTCTCCTCCATCCGCACCCGCGTGGTGATGTCGGTGTAGACACCGACAGCCCCGATCAACTCGTCCCCCACCAGGATCGGGGACGCGGCCACGATGACATCCACAGGAGAGCCATCTTTCCGATAACGGATGGTCTCTATAGGGGGCAAATCCTTCCCGCTCATGACGATCTGTGTAAGCCCGACCACCTCATCGAAGGTATCGGGGCTGGAGACCAGGCGGTCAATATTTTGGCCGATCGCCTCCTCTCGTGAGTATCCAAACAACCTCTCTGCGCCTGAGTTCCATTCCACGATCCGATGACGGGCGTCCACGGTGACGATAGCGTCGGGGACGGCTGCCAGCACCCCTTCCAGGTACAGCCGGCGCTCTTCGGTTTCGCGCTCCGCCCGCTTGCGCTCGATGCTGTCCTCAGCCCGTTTCAGGGCCGAGCGTACTGCGGCCGGCAGGCGGATGAAGTGTTTGGGCGATTTGAGGACGTAGTCGTCCAGCTCTGCCTTCATAGCCTCCACGGCGATCTCCTCACTGCCAGTGGCGGTGAACATGATCACCGGGCAGTCGGGCCAGCGGGTCTTGACTGCGCGCAGCACCGCCAGGCCGTCCATCCAGCGCAGTTGGTAGTCGGTGATCACCAGGTCGAAATCGCCCGCCTCCAGCGCCTGGGCAAAGCCTTTGGCCTCGATGATCTGCTCCACCTGCAGGTCGGGAAACTCGCGGCGCAGTTCCCGAATGACCAGGATGCGGTCATCCGGGTTGTCGTCAATCAGCAGAATGTGCAATGAGCAGTCCATGATGCCTCCTACTTGTCCCATCCTTAACAAAAAAGCCAACCATAAACACATAGGTGCTTTGGGCTGGCATGTAGAGTGAGGTGGGGGGCGAGCACCCACGTGTTGAATTTCAAGTTCACTTCAATTATAGCATCAAGAGCGAGCCAGGTCAAGCTTGCGTCCTCTGCGCCGCTGGCCAGCGGCAATTAGCTGAAGCTACTGGCTACCCTCTTCCGCACAAAAGACCGAAATACGCCACGCTAGTGGGTCAGAACGTGGCGTGCTGTGTGTTTTGACACATCTGCTATCCAATGCTATAATAGACCGTGATGGACATACTGGTATACTGATAACAAGTGAATTAAGGAGTTGACTATGTCTTTGGTATCTGTGCCGGCGGTCTACGACGGAAAACAAATCCGGTGGCTGGAATTGGTGCCGGTTCAAGGGGCTTACCGTGTTCTAGTTACCTTCATAGAGCCTGCCCATGAGGAAGTGACACCCCCACGAGACCTGGCTCGTTTTTGGGCTTCCTTTGGAGCCTGGCAAGACGAGCGACCTGTGGAGGAGACACTGCGGGACATTCACGAGGCCCGCTACTCCAAAAGGGAGCCGCCAGCGCTATGAAGTTCCTGTTGGACACCGACACCTGTGTCTTCTGGCTGCGCGGCTATGCCTCTGTCCGCGATCACCTGGCTGCTGTTGGCCCAGAAGTCATAGCTATGTCGGTAATCACCCTGGCCGAACTGCGCTACGGAGCGGCTTGCTCGGCCCGACCAGCGAGCAACCATCGGGCAGTGGATGATTTCGTCAGTGCCCTTTCTGTCCTTGGGATTCATCCGGAAACTGCCCACGAGCTTATTCCCCTTCCCCTCCTCGCCTGCTTTGAGCGAAGCCGAAGGGCTTTCCACCTCGATGCTCTCCCCTCTTGCCCCTATCCGTTTATCCGCGTATTTCCGCCATCCGCGACTCTACTCCACCGTCACACTCTTGGCCAGATTTCGCGGCTGGTCCACGTCGCAGCCTCGACGCACGGCCATGAAGTAGGCGAAGAGCTGCAAAGGGACGACGTTGACCACCGGCGAGAGGAGCGGCGAGGTCGGTGGGACGTAGATGACCTGGTCGGCCTTCTCAGCGATGGCCTGGTCGCCCTCGGTGGCCAGGGCGATGACGATGCCGCCCCGCGCCTTGACCTGCTCTATCTGACTGATCATCTTCTGGTAGACGCTGTCTCGCACGGCGATGGCCACCACGGGCATGCGCTCGTCAATGAGAGCGATGGGGCCATGCTTCATCTCCCCCGCCGGGTAGCCCTCAGCGTGGATGTAGCTGATCTCCTTCAGCTTCAGCGCCCCCTCCAGGGCGATGGGATAGTTGATCCCCCGCCCCAGGTAGAGAAAGTTCTCCCGCTTGAAGAACTCGGCCGCCAGAGCGTCGTAATCATTGCCATTCCCCAACACCTGACCGACCAGATTGGGCAGCTCGGCCAGGTCTTCGACTAGCTTCTTCATTCGCGCCGCGTCAATCAGCCCCCGCAGCTTCCCCAGATGCAGCCCCAACAGGTACTGATCAACCAGCGAAGCGGTGAATGCCTTGGTGGAGGCTACACAGATCTCCGGCCCGGCTTGCATATAGATGACCCCGTCGGACATCCTGGCCGCCTGACTGCCGATGACGTTGACGATGGAGAGCAGCCTGGCTCCTTTGCTTCGAGCCTCCTCCATGGCCGCCAGCGTATCCACCGTCTCCCCCGACTGGGTGAGGGCCAGCACCAGGGTTCGCTGGTTGATCAAGGGGTCGCGATAGCGAAACTCCGAGCCATAGTCCACCTCGACCGGAATCCTGGCCAGGGCCTCAATGATGAACTTGCCCACCAGGCCCGCGTAGGCTGAGGTGCCGCAGGCCACAATGGACATCCTCTCGATGGCCTGCGCCTCCTCCGGTGAGAGATTGATTTCATCCAGGCGCACCTGGCCGGCCTCGAAGTCCACCCGCCCGCGAATGGTGTCGGTGATGGAGCGGGCCTGCTCGTAGATCTCCTTCTGCATGAAGTGCTTGTACTCGCCCTTGGCCGCCGAAACCGGGTCCCAGGGCACGGTATGCACTTCTTTAGCTACTGGTTTCCCATCGAGAGTAGTGAACCTGGCCCCTTCCCGAGTGACCACCGCCATCTGGCCATCCTCGAGAAAGATCATCTGACGGGTGTACTCCAGGATGGCGGGCATATCCGAGGCAATGAATATCTCCCCCTCGCCGACTCCTACCACCACCCCGCCGGCGTTGCCCAGGCGGGCGGCAATGATGCGATCCGGCTGGCGGCTGCTCATCAACACCACGGCGTGGGCGCCTTTGATGCGCCCCAACGCTCGCCGCACTGCCTCCTCCAAGTCTCCGCTTTCGGCCAGGTATTTCTCCACCAGGTGGACGATGGTCTCGGTGTCCGTCTCCGAGGTGAAGCGATGCCCCTCCGCCGTTAGCTCCTGGCGAAGAGGCAGAAAGTTCTCCACGATGCCGTTGTGGATGACCACCACCTCGCCCTGGCAATCAACGTGGGGATGAGCGTTGCGCGAACTGGGCGCCCCGTGGGTAGCCCAGCGGGTGTGGCCGATGCCGATGTTTCCGCCCACCGGGTTTTCGGCCAACGTCCTCTCCAGGTTGGCCAGTTTCCCCACGTCGCGGCGGACCTCGATGCGCCCGTCCTGAATGATGGCCAGCCCCGCCGAGTCGTAGCCACGATA
>CAZGKH010000415.1:0-4152 GCA_964525665.1 uncultured Anaerolineae bacterium
CGATCTTGCCCAAGGTCTCGTCGTCCTTGCTGGGGGAATTGTGAGCCCCGCTCTGAGTCACGTCACCGCAGCCGGAGCTGATGCCAATGCTGGCTAGGTCCGACTTGAGGATGGAGTACTCGTAGATGATGTTCCACTCCCAGTACTCGCCGGAAGTGCTATTATAGTCAAAGGCCGGTGAGCGGTTAGTGAAGTCGCCCCAGTTGGAGTTGTAGACATTCCAAAACAGCGACGTGGCAGCTCCGTCTACGTATTGATTGTCTGGTGTGGTTGCCAGGTCGCTCTTGTCTTTGCCGGTAAGGCCGGAGGTGTACACGCTGCCGAGCGTTACCTCATTCAAGAGGTCCAGGGTGATGCTGAACGTACCGGACGAGCCAATGATACCGAACTTGGCATGGTCGCTCTTGTGCAATGCCTTTGTCATGGTCACCGGTCCACCCGTCTTGGAGGAGGTAGTCTTGATCGGCCTGAGTCCCGCCATCCTTGGCCTTGGGTGCATAGACATTGTCGTTGAAGGCGCGATCTACTACGAAGGCCCAGTAGCAGGCATCTGTTCCCTCATAACCGTAGAGATTCCCGGGGGCTAGTGCCGTTTTTGGGTCACCTGTATCCACCTTGTCAAAGTGCTTCAGGTAGGAGTAACTGCTGTCCAGCCGGCCGTCAACCGTGGGCTCACCACCCGGACTGGGTGGTGGCGTGCCGCCGCTGTAGCAAACTTCCAGCTTGGGGCGTTCGCTGGCCGTACCGTCGTCGCTGCTCTTGAACTTCGCCTCAGATTTGGGAGTCGTGACAGGGGACTCCAGAATAACCCCGAAGTTGGTTGCCGGGTTAAGCCAGTCATCGGCCGCACCGGTCACATCCCAGGAGGCCCAAACATTCTTGGTGTCTTTCGCAAGGAACGTTGAGTCCAAGCTGCTGGCATCGTAGTCGCCGCCTGCCGTCGCCCAGGTGTTAGTGCCATCGTAAGTGTCCCAGGTGACGCCGTCGGCAGGATCGGCGCCACTGCCCTCTACCCATGCCTGGGTGACCCGGTGAGCGTTAATGGTCACGTCACCATCTTTGACATCCTTAACGTAGAGCGAAAGGGTAGCGCTATTGATGGTGGCGCCGGCGGGCAAGCTGGACAGGTCGAACTGCAAGAGCGCTCGATTGAGCTTTCCGTTCTCGGTCTTAACTTTGAGGTCGTTGCCGTCACCTTTGTTCTCGTTCGGCTTGTCTTCTTTGATGTAGGCATCCTTGCCTGCCGTGGGGTCGGGCTGGATTACTTCACAGGTCTCGCTGCTCAGCGGGCTATCGGCGCTGACGGGACTCACGGACATGACCAGAAGCAGGGTCACCATAGCTACAATCGCCACCAACACCGGAACCACAGGCCTGGACAGTTTTTTTGCTTTCATCGTTTTTCCTCCTTGTTTTTGCGTAGTGGTATAGTTTGAAATTCTCTGCATCTCGCTCTTTCCTCCTATAAAAATTCGGTGCCGTTCTGCGAACGGCTTTAGACTTTTACCCCAGCCACTCTCGCTTAATTCTCCTCACATCCTCGATGGCAAAGGGTTTGGATACAGAGCCCAGGGCTCCGCACTCAAGAGCCCGCTGAACGCTCTCGTCATCCGGGCTGGCAGTGGTAATGACTATCCTCTGCTTGAGCTTCTCGGCGATGATTCGCTGGGTTGCCTCATCGGCCTGGAATCCCGAAATCTCACAATCCATGAAGATCAGGTCGTAGTCGCCAGCCAGAGCCTTGTCTACTCCGCTTGGCCCATCCTCAGCCGTGTCAACCACACAATCCTCTGCCTCCAGCAACCCGGCCAGCAGGTCCCTGACGGAAGCCTCATCATCAATGACTAAGACTCGCTTTTTTTTTGTGTCCAGGATCTTCCACACTTCAGCCACCAACTGGCGGGGGCTGAAGGGCTTGGCCATAAACTCCACTGCACCCAACTCCAGACTCCTGGCGCGGTTCGACTCGTACCCATAGGCCGTCAGGACGATGACGGGGACGGAGACGGCATTGCCATTGCTCCCTATCTCCTCCAGGAACCCAAACCCGTCCATCCTGGGCATCGTCAAGTCCAAGATGATCAAATCGGGCTCCTCCGCCTTGACCTTCTCCAGAGCATCTATCCCATCCCCGGCCAGCAGCACATGATAGCCCTCTTTCTCCAACCGGTACTTGAGCGCCAACCGGATGTTCTGATCGTCGTCTACTATCATGATCCTGTCTGCTGCCATTTGCCTACCCTCACTATGATCCTGGTGTCTGATAGTACTATATCACACCAAAGTTAATACCTGGTAACAAGAAGGTTAAAAACAAGTTACAAACTGGAGGGGTGGCTTGCTCGCAGCGGACCCTAGTCCGCTGCCCCAATGTGGCGATGGCCAACGCTGAAAACTATGAAACTTATGCCTGGCCAGGGCCACAACGACCGCCGAGGCCGCTGGACTAGGGTCCAGCGGGAGCAGATGCGTAATCACCTTGAGGGAAACAAAAACAGGGGCCTGAGAGGATCTCACAATCCTCTCAGGCCCCTGTTGACCCTGGTGGTTCTTCTCTTATATGGGTGCGTTTCAAATGGGTTGGAAGTTCTTAGAAGGGCATACTGTCAACGGATTCCCTTCGGCTTCGCTCAGGGCAGGCTTGGAACAGATTGAACGGATGATCGCCTATCCTGCAAAACCTGTCCTCTCTGATCCGAGCTTGAATCTGTTCAATCCGCTCCCCGAATCCGTTGACAGCGCAGACCATCGGCAACGCTAGCAGGCATCCCCCCAATGCGCCGCCACCAGCATGATGTCCACGATGTCAATGTCTCCGTCTCTGTCGAGGTCGTAGCGGTCATCATAGCAATCGTCCCCACTCTGGCAATGCCAATGGTTGGCAACGAGCATGACATCCTGGACATCCACATCACAGTCGCTGTCGAGGTCGCCAAAGAGAGTGTATTCATACGCGCCGATGTCACAACTGCCCCCCGGGGGATATGGCCGATCATAGACGCGTTGGTCGGTGGTGTAATCGGCGCCGCAGCCGTTGGTTTCGTAGGGAATGAGGTCAATGGCCGGGCTGCCGGCTAGCAGGGCATGGGTCCAGGTGGGGCCGCCATTGTCCTGTAACGGGCCGAGGGTGGGAGTGATGGCAGCACTGCTGGTGATGTCGCCCGTGGCGCTAAGGCCGCAATCGTTGGCGCTCTCTATGTTGTAGCCGCCAGAGGCGATGACGCCGTCGCAGTTCCCGTCGGTATTCCCGGCGAAGATGGTGTTGGTGATGTCAACCGTGGCGCCGATGGTGTTGTCAATACCAGCGCCGCCGGTGGCTGTGTTACTGAAGAAGGTGCTATTGTTGATACTCACTGCGCCGCCATTGTTGAGGACGCCGCCGCCTTGGTCGGCTATATTACCAGAGAGGGTACTACTGCCAATGTTCAGTATACCACCACTGAGGATGCCGCCGCCGTAGATATTGGCTTCGTTACCAGATAGGGTACTGTTGCTGACGTTCACCGTGCTCTCGTTGTAGATGCCACCGCCGAAGAGGGCTGTGTTAACGGAGAGGACAGTGTTGCTGATGCTGATGTCTCCCCCGCCTCTGTTGCAGATGCCGCCGCCTCCGTAGATGGCTACGTTGCCAGAGAGAGTGGTGTTGCTAATGACCGTTGTTCCCTCGTTGTAGATGCCGCCACCGTAGGTGGCTGTGCCACTGAAGAAGGCGCTCCCGCTGATGTCCATTGTGCCTACACTGTAGATGCCACCGCCGCGGTAACTGCTGGTGTTACCATTGCTGATCGTGATATTGGTCAGCGTCAGGACACCACTGCTGGCTACGTGCAAGATTCGGAACTCTGGCATGCCGCCTTCACTGCTGCGCTCGATACTAGCGCTATTGCCGCTGATGGTCATCTCGCTGGTAATGGAGGGCAAGCCGTTGGGGCCGTCGGTGATGTTGTTCACAGTGGTCAATGTATAGGTGCAATCTATCACCAGGTTGATGATGTCAGGCTGCCCGTTGCCGTTGGCGGTGTTGATGTCGTTGATCAGACCTGTGACGTCACAGGTGACGGTAGGCGTATTGGTGGGCGTCGGCGTGCTGGTTGGGGGCGCGGTAGGCGGGGCTGGGGCGGTAGCTGTCGGCGTGGGTGTGGGGGGGGTGGG
>CAZGKH010000416.1:0-4131 GCA_964525665.1 uncultured Anaerolineae bacterium
ATGATCGACCAGGTTCTTTGCTAATCACTGTTACCAATCCCCGCTCACCCGTTGCGGAGGCCTACCGAACTCTTAGAACAAACCTGGAATTCTCCAGCTTGGACAAGCCCATCAGAACCATGGTGCTCACTTCCCCAGGCCCCGAGGAGGGCAAATCCACGACCCTGGCCAACCTGGCTATCACCATAGCCCAGGGAGGCAAGAGAGTGGTCCTGGTTGATTGCGATTTGCGACGCCCCTCCCAGCACACCATCTTCGGCATCCCAAACGGGGCGGGGCTTACCACGATGGTCCGTGAAGATCGGGCCATGAAGGAGCCCCCTCTGCAGGAGGTTGGCGTCTCCAACTTTTGGCTCCTTCCCAGCGGTCCTCTGCCGCCCAATCCTTCGGAGCTCTTAGGCTCTCGCCGCATGGAGGAGATCATCGCCACCCTGTTGGATCGGGCCGACATGATACTCTTCGATGTTCCCCCCATCATCGCCGTGACCGACGCGGCCGTGCTAGCTTCCAAGGTTGACGGAGTGGTGCTAGTCTTCAAAGCTGGCGGCACCAAGAGAGATCACGCTCAGCGGGCCAAAGCCCTGTTGGAAAAAGTCAACGCTCGCCTGATAGGAGCCGTCCTCAACAACGTTACTTTCGATGTGAGCTTGCATCGTTACTATGCTGAGCAGGAATGAGCTTGTGAGGATCAATAGCTCAACTTTGGTTGAGGAGAGTGAAAGGGGAACAATGCGAAAAGTTGAAGTCGGCAATTACCTGGTAATTGACCCGGAGATTTGTCATGGGCAGATGACCTTCAAAGGTACGCGCGTGCCAGTAGACACGGTGTTAACCTTTTTGTCAAAAGGCTATTCGGTAGATCAACTGCTCAGAAGCTGGCCCGAACTCACCCGTCCGGCAGTTGAGGAGGCAATCTCTCTGGCCTCGCAATCTCTACAGACACGCTATTCCACGCTCCTTGAGGTTGCCACCGAGGTCGTCGCATGAGCCAGATCATTTGTTTTCCTTTACGCAACGATAAGCAATACGAGTTGCCAAAGTTGCTCCGGCGCCTGCTACGGCTACCTGAGTTCCGCACCAAGAGGGCCCGCATGGGCAAAGTAGCGCAGGTCAGGCCGACTCATATCGAGTACTGGCAACTGGGTGATGAGCAATTGCACAGACTTATCTGGCCCGAGACGTCTGCGTAGAGCACAAATGGCCAACTTGCTGACGCCGGCAGCCCCACGTCAGTCTACATTGCTACTACGCCGAACAAGAGTGGGACTGATGATCAATAGTTGCAGCCGCGTCCTGGTCCATCCTGGCGTGTCTGGAGACAAACATGACGGTGATATTAGCTTTGCTGCTATTATCGGCAATAGCTACCTCAATAGCAGGTGTACTGAAGAAGAGTAGACTTCTGAAGATTGCATCCTTTCTGCTGTTTGCAGTTTTCGCCGCACTATTTCTGTTGCTTGGCTCAGCACTTAGCAGAATGTAGCATTGATGAGAAGAGCGAAAATGGAGAACCAGTTTACCGCAGTATTTGAGCAAGTCGGTGAATGGTGGGTTGGGTATGTCGAGGGGTTGCCCGGCGCAAACACTCAAGGCAAGACGTTGGAAGAAACGCGCGAGAACTTGAAGGAGGCCGTGCAACTGATTATCGAAGCCAATCGCGAGTTAGCGCAGCGTGAGACTGTGGGCAAGCAGGTCGTTCGCGAAGAGCTATTGGTGGCTTTGTGAATGAAGCGCCGCGCATTGCTGAGACACCTAAAAAGGTGCGCCTTTACCCTAGCCAAGTTGTGAGGTCGACAATGACAAAGAAAAGCAAAATCCCATTCGGTGCCCAGTTCAGTCCCAACCAAGTAGACCTACCTGTGCTACTTCAAACCATCCACGATCACAAAGGTGATCGCAATAAAATCACCGAGGCCATCCGCGACGCGTTCTTTGCAGCCCACGCCCAGGCTCAACGCTGGAATCTGGCCGATAACACCGTGCTGGCCTTGAGAGCATACGAGCTGCTAGAAGAAGATGGTGCGACGCCGACTGCATTGGCGGGGGAATTGTTGGCGATTGCCAACACGCCTGATGCGCTCTACGAACAGTTCGCCAGACATATCTTGGTTAACCTCAGAGGTATCCCCCTTGTAGAAACGTTGGAAATAATGCAAACGGCTGGTGAAAAAATCACCCTTCACACGTTGAGAAAGCACCTTGAACAGCGTGGGCTACACGTACCGCGTGGTGCAGTACACCTGAGCAGCATGCGCTTGTGGTTGGCGCAGGCGGGTATCTTTGATGCAAGCATCAAAGGCGGTCCAAGATTGTACGAGGTTAATCAGCTGCGCCTGAAGGAAATTCTGGGCATCGGGCTGGACGTGATTGACGAGCTAACCCAACTCAACGCAGCGCAACGGACTTTCTTGCGGGCGCTCGCGCGCATCGCTGAGTCCGATCCCTTCGTTGCCAACAAAGTGGCTGATCTGGCAAGCACGCTTTACGCGGTAGAGTACAATCACAAAGAGTTGCCAAAGTCCGTCTTGTTTCCGCTGCGCGACCTTGGGTACATACGGGTGATAAAAACGACAGCAGGGCGCGGGGCCAAACCTTATGAAGTATCACGGACACCCAGGTTTCATAAGGAGATTTCCGGACCCATTCTTGCCGCGGCAGCTGAGAAGGCTGAGCTGGTTCCGAAAGAGGTCTTTGAACATCCACTGTCGCAAATACTGGCTGACCTCAAGTCGCCCAACAAGCACGTCAAGGGGAAGGCGCTTGAACTGCTAGCAATTTACCTCACCCGCCTGATTGATTTGGATTTCAAAGGTTGGCTTTTGAGAAGTGCCGATTTGGACGGTATTGAGGTTGGGATTATAGCCAATGACTGGCGTGTGCCGTTCAATCGCTGGCAAATTCAATGCCGCAATGTGGGTCGTATGGACATGGGGGACATCGCGACAGCAATGGGCCGCAGTATTTCATTCAAGCCCAATGTTCTGTTATCGGTAACGACGGGGCACTTTACGCAGCAGGCACGCTACTACGCTAGCAGAGCCATGCAGTTGACAAACTTTCAGATTCTTCTGGTTGACGCTCGTGACCTCAGCGCCATGATAAGTGATGAAAAAACGATTGAGGGTATTCTCAGACGTGAGGTAGGACAAGCTAAAGCTGCCAAGGCCTCACAGGTGGCATCACTGTATGCCCCAAGTTACGGAGGTTGTCCATGAGCACTGCCGTTGACGCTTCAGTTGAGCTTTTGGAGTCGCCGTGGGCTGCCACGTTCTATAACCTTGTAAGTACGGCTGAAGAAGGGCTACTCGTTGCATCGCCTTTCATTAGCAGTAAGCCACTTAAGAAGATTATTGAAATCATTGAGGACAAGCAATCACTCGATAGCGTGTACGTTAGCATTGTAACAAATCTGGCTGTGGATAGTTTGTTGCGGGGTTCGATTGATATAGCGGCGCTCTTGCATCTAGCGCAATCTATCCCAAATTCAACGATTACCTACTTGCCTAGCCTACACGCCAAGATATACGTCGTTGACAACAAAGCCGCTGTGATCACATCGGCCAACCTGACAAACAGTGGTTTGGTACGGAACCACGAGTATGGTGTATTGTTACGTGACCCTACGCTTGTTTCCAAAGTGCGCGTTGATCTGACGAGATTCGCCTCCCTGGGGAACAAGGTTTCGTTGGATACACTAGCAGCCCTGACCCAGGCTACTCAGGAATTGAAGGCCACCCGTCAGCAAGCCGATAAGTCTATCACAGCTAAGCTAAGAGTAGCGTTTGAACAACGCACAGAGGCGGCAAAGCTCGAATTATTCAAAGCCCGTGCAAGGGGCAAAACGACGCATGGCATATTCTGTGATACTGTTCTTTACCTGTTGGAACGGGAGGGTCCGCTTGAGACAGTTGAACTACATCCATTGGTTCAGCACATTCATCCTGATTTGTGTGATGATACGATTGACCGCGTGATTGACGGCGTTCACTTCGGCAAGAAGTGGAAGCACTACGTCCGCAATGCGCAGCAAGCCCTTAAACGCAGAGGGCTAATTGGCTTCGATGGGCAACGCTGGTTCCGAACAGTATGAAAGTGCCAATGTCGCCGGCGCGGCATCAAAACTCACCCAGC
>CAZGKH010000417.1:0-4128 GCA_964525665.1 uncultured Anaerolineae bacterium
TATGGCTGAAATTGAGAGAGCCCACATTGACGACTGTACTGTTTACCACTTGCCCGGTCGGGATTGGTTTTATCTACTTGGTCCACAAAACAGCCAGGCCAAAAACCTGGTCTTCGGTCTGGCCCAGTTCCCCGCCGGCACGCTGGCGGCAACTCATGCCCACGCCACTCAAGAGGAGATCATATACATTCTCTCAGGTGCAGGAGCCATCATCGCTGAGGGGAAAGAGACCCGGTTGGAACCAGGCGTGGCGGTTTTTATTCCCCCCGGCCTTTCCCATCAAATCCGCGTTGATGAGGGGGAGCCGCTCAGATTAGCGACCCTCTTCTCGCCGCCCGTGACTCCTGGCGCTTACGATCCACACAAGGAGTGAAGACTTCCCTCTTTCAAGGAGTTGAAGTTGGAGAGACATCACCTCACTGGCCGCACAGCTCTGGTGACGGGTGCTGGACGGGGACTGGGACGGGCCATCAGCCGACGGCTGGCCGAACTGGGAGCCCAGGTGGTACTAGGGGACGTTGACGCCGGCGCCCTGGACGAGACGGCGCGCTTGATCAGGGCCCAGGGTGGTGAGGTTTCAACCTGTGTCTTCGATGTGTCCGACGCTTCTGCTGTCCGGGCCGCGTTCGCGCACATAGGCCAGCTCGAGATCTTAGTGAACAACGCCGGCATCTGCCCCCTCACATCACCGGACGAGATCAGCGAGGCAGAGTGGGATCAAGTCCTGGCGGTGAACCTCAAGGGGGCTTTTCTGTGCATCCAGGCGGCCTTGCCGGGGTTACGGGCGTCGGGTTGGGGGAGGGTGATCAACATCGCGTCGCTGGCCGGACAGATGGGTGGGATTTCAGTAGGGGTGCACTATGCTGCCAGCAAGGCTGGCCTGCTGGGGTTAACCAAGGCCTTTGCCCGGCTGCTGGCTCCGTATGGCGTCACCGTCAACGCCATCGCCCCTGGCCCCGTCGAAACCGACCTCACGGCCGACTGGCCGGAACAGATCAGGCATGACCTGCGAGCCAAAATCCCGCTGGGCCGATTTATGCAGCCTGAAGAGGTGGCGGAAGTGGTCGCCTTCCTATGCTCACCAGCGGCGGCCGCCATCACCGGAGCCACAATTGACGTCAACGCCGGGTTGTTGATGAGATAGGCTGAAGTTTGATATAAGGCTCTAGCACCCGTCCCCGGGTGCGTTTTTGGCGGCCCGAGGACGGGCCTTGGAGCTTATATCAAAATTCCAGGAGATAGGGGAGGTAGCCGTAATGCCCTCAGATCGGAAGGCACTCTTGTCCACCCTCAGAGACAAAGCTTATCTTTGCCGCCGGGAAACCATCCGCCTGATTGCGATTGCCAAGAGCGGGCACTACGGGTCAGTTTTCTCGGCAGCGGAAATCCTCGCCGTGCTTTACTACCGTATGCTGCGCTACGATCCCAGGAATCCAGACTGGCCGGATCGAGACCGTTTCATTCTCTCCAAGGGCCATGCCGCGGTGGGACTGTATCCGCTCCTGGCCGACGTGGGCTTTTTTGCCCCTGAGCTTCTCAATACCTATACCCGGCTGGGTAGCCCCTTTGGTGATCACCCTGACATGCGTAAGATTCCAGGCATTGATTTCTCATCAGGGTCTCTGGGTCACGGGCTTTCGGTGGGAGTTGGCATGGCGCTGGCGGCGCGAGTCACCGGGCGTGACCACCGGGTGTATGTGCTCCTGGGCGATGGCGAACTGGATGAGGGCCAGGTGTGGGAAGCGGCCATGAGCGCGGCGCATTTTGGCCTGGGCAATCTGATTGGCGTGGTAGATCGCAACCGCGTCTCAGTGGATGGCGCGACGGCCGAGGTTATGGAAATCGAGCCCCTGCCTGATAAATGGGCCGCCTTTGGCTGGCGGGTTCACGAGGTGGATGGCCACGATCTCGAAGCGTTATTGGATTGTTTCGCCGGGCTGCCCGACCCGGGCTCCAGCCAGCCCACTGTCATCATCGCCCATACCGCAGCCGGCAAAGGGGTCTCCTTCATGGAAGACAAATTCGAATGGCACCTGGGTTACCTGGCGCCCGAGGACCAGGCGCGGGCCTTGACTGAGCTGGAGGAAGCCCGATGACGTTGCACCCCAACACCTGGGACCTTCCCACCTCGACTCGCCTGGCGCCATACCTCAATTGGGGCCAGGTGCTGGCTGAATTGGGCCAGGAGCATCCCGAGATTGTAGTTATGACAGCCGACCTCAAGCACTCTAACCGGCTCAGCGACTTTGCTCGCCTTCACCCCGATCGCTTCTTCAACTTCGGCATCGCGGAAAAGAACATGGTGTCGGCCGCGGCCGGCATGGCGGCAGTGGGGCTACTGCCCTATGTGGCCACCTATGCCAGCTTCATCGGCCTGTTGTGTGCTGAACAGATTCGCACCGACGTGTGCTATCCCCGGCTCCCCGTCCGTGTTCTGGCCCACCATGCCGGGATCACCATGGGGTTCTATGGCTCCTCGCATCATGCCACCGAGGATCTGGCAATTATGCGGTCGTTTGCCGAGATGACCGTCTTTGGCACCGTGGATCCCAACCTGGCCGAAGCAGCGTTGAAAGTTTCGGTGAGCTACCCTGGGCCGATCTACTTCCGCCTGGGGCGCGGTCGTGAGAAGCCGGTCTATAAGCAACCACCGGCCGATTTCGCCTTTGGCCGGGCCATCACAAAGCGTGATGGACGTGACGCGACAATATTGACCACGGGCCTGCCCTTAAAGGCCGCGCTTGAGGCTGCCGACGTCCTGGAGACTGAAGATGGCTTGTCGGTGCGGGTGACAGATGTGCACACGGTCAAACCGATAGACGTAGACGCCGTGCTGAAAGCAGCCACGACCGGAGCGGTGCTCACAGTCGAAGAGCACAACATCATCGGGGGATTGGGCAGCGCCGTGGCCGAGGTGCTGGCCGAGGCCGGCGCTCGTTGCAGATTCCGCAGGCATGGCCTGCCGGATGAGTATGCGCTCATCGGCCCTCCCCTGGCCTTGTACGCCCACTACGGGCTTGATGCGGCCGGTATCGCGCGCCAGCTCCGCGAACTGCTGTGAGAGTGCTGTCAATGTCATTAAGTTAAGACCTGACAGGTTTCCGAAGGTGTCGTTTTCAGCTAGATTCGACCTGAACCTGGACGCATTTACGCCGCAAAGCTGCTTGTGAAACCTGTCAGGTCTGGGGCAGATACCTTATCTAAATGGCATTGAGGATGCCGTCATGAAGCTCAACCGTGACAAACTGACCGACATGTATTACCGCTTATGGCTCATCCGCTACTTTGACGAAAGCGCCATGGAGCAGTACCGGCGCGATAGGATCCGGGGCACGACCCACGCCTACATCGGCCAGGAGGCCGTGGCCGTCGGCGCCTGCGCGGCCCTCAACCGCGACGATTATATCACCAGCACCCACCGCGGTCACGGCCACTGCCTGGCCAAGGGCGGCGATCCAAAGTTGATGATGGCCGAGTTGCTGGGCAAAGCCACCGGCTACTGTAGGGGCAAGGGAGGCTCAATGCACATCGCCGACCTCGACCTGGGCATTCTGGGGGCTAATGGCATTGTCGGCGGCGGGATCGGCATCGCCACCGGCGCGGCCTATTCTGCCGATCTACGCGGTTCTGGCCAGGTGACCGTTTGCTTTTTCGGCGACGGGGCCAGCAACCAGGGAGTCTTGATGGAAGCAGCTAACATGGCCGCCCTGTGGAAACTGCCTGTCATCTATCTCTGCGAGGAGAACAAGTACGCTGAGTTCAGCCCCAGCTTGCCCTTTATCGCCGTCGAGCGCATCGAGCAGAAGGCCCAGGCCTTTGGGCTGCCCGGTGTCACCGTGGACGGCAACGACGTGCTGGGCGTGTACGAGGCAGTGCGCCAAGCGGCAGAGCGGGCGCGGCGTGGCAACGGACCAACGTTGTTGGTTGCCCAAACCTACCGCATCGAAGGCCACACCGTGGGCGACCCACTCACCTATCGCCCCCAGGGTGAAGCCGAGGCGTGGAAATCGCCCCAGCGGGACCCTATCAGCCGCTTCGGGCGCTACCTGACCAGCAAAATGGACGTTTCGGAGGAAGAGCTGGCAGCGCTGCGGCAGAAAGCCGAGGACGAGATCGAAGAAGCTGTTG
>CAZGKH010000418.1:0-4122 GCA_964525665.1 uncultured Anaerolineae bacterium
TTACCAGAGGGCTTGTGAATTGTTGGAGATGGACGATCCCCCTACGGCGATCTTTGCGGCCAATAACCTGATGACACTAGGGGCTCTGAATGCCATCCATGAGAAGGGCTTGAACATTCCTCAGGATGTAGCCATCGTCGGCTTTGACGACATGCCCTGGGCGCCGTCGCTGGCCCCCCCTCTGACCGCTGTGGCTCAGCCAACGTATGAGCTAGGCCGCACCGCGGCCGACTTGCTCTTGCAAAGGATCGCTGACAAGGATCGGGAGATCGTGGAGATGACACTGGAGCCTACCCTGATTATCAGGGATTCTTGCGGGCATAACGAAAAGAGGGGGCGGAACAAGGATGGGAACCACAGTGCTTGATGCGCTTGGGACCCACCCTTTTTTGGGTATGCCAGTTAGTGAAAGGGGGTGAGGCGTAGAGAACATGCAGACGGCGGTGCTGCGTGAGGCATCGCCAGGAAGGCTTCAATGGAGAACGACACTAAAATCTGCAAAGGAGGAAACATGAAAAAGCTAACGATTATGGTTGTGATGGCGACCTTGCTCCTGGCCGGGCTGATCGCCTCCTGCGCGCCTGCGGCGACGCCGGAGGTAGTCAAGGAGACAGTGGTCGTCGAGAAAGAAGTGACCAAGGTTGTCGAGAAAGAGGTGGTGGTAACCCCGACACCTGTTCCCGTCGAAGCGCCCAAGATGATCAGCGGTTTCCCCGCCGCCACCGAGGCGGAGGCCAAGACCGCCCAGGCTGCCTTCGAGGCGGCGGACACGGGCAATCCCGATCCGGCCTGGAAAGGCAAGAAGTTTACCATCGGCGTGTACTCCGCAGGGCAACGCGGCGCCATCTCCGGCCCCACCTATTTCTGGCGCCAGAAGTTCGAGGAGATAACGGGGGCCACCTATGACATCGTCGAGATCCCCTTCGCCGAGATGCGGGAGAAGATCTTCACCGACTTCCAAACCGGCGCTCACAAGTACGATGTCATCCTGAACTGCTCCAACTTCTACGGCGACTACATCGCCAACGACTTCGTGCAGCCCATCGACAAGTACTTCGATGATCCCCGCATGCCCCAGTGGGATCGCGATTCGATCGCCCCGTCCGTGGCCAACCTGATGCAGTGGGGCGATCACTGGTACGGCGCCAACAACGATCACGATGCGCAGGTCCTCTACTATCGCAAGGACATCATCGAGGACCCGAAGTGGCAGGCGGAGTTCGAGAAGGAGATGGGGCACCCGATGCCGGTCGCTCTGGATACCTGGGAGGGCGTGCTGGAGGTTGCCCAGTTCTTCAACGGCAAGGACTGGAACGGCGACGGTGACCCGGACGACGGCATCACCTTGCACCTCAAGGTCGGTGGCCAGGGCTTCTTCCACTTTATGTCGCTTTCAGCTCCCTACGTGGTCATCCCCTACCCGGGCGATCCCCCGACCAAGGTCGACAAGTACCACAATATCTACTACTTCGATCCCGACACCATGGAACCGCTGATCAACTCGCCAGGCCACGTGAAGGCGTTGGAGATGCTGATCGCGCTGTCCAAGGCCGGTCCCTCGGCCATGTGGGGCTGGAGCCTGGGCGAAGCCTGGGCCGACTTCCTGTCAGGCAACGCCATCATGACCTTCTCCTGGGGCGACGTGGGCTCCCTGGCGCAGGACCCAAGCCAGTCCGTCATCCAGGGTAAGTTGGGTGCGCGCGGCATCCCCGGCACCAAGCATCCCTACGATATGGAGAAAGGGGAGTTCCTGAACCTGGATGAGCCTAATTTCGTCGGCAACCAGGTAGGCTGCTCTTGGCATCCTGTTCTCTCCAAGTATGCCAAGAATCCGGATCTGGCCTACTATTGGATGGCCTGGCAGGCCACGCCGCCGATCAACCACTGGAACGTGGCCTACGGCTGGACAGGCTTAGACCCCGGCACCACCTACGACTGGTTCCCGCCCTACGGCTCAGCCACAGTCGAGGAGTACGTGGCGGGTGGCTATGACGCCGGCGACGCCCAGGAGTTCATCGGCTCGTACCAGGACAACTTCTACAACTATCCCATCTTCCAGACCTATATCCGCATCCCCAGCACTACGGAGATGATGACTTCCTGGGACATCCACCTGTCGGAGGCGGTCACCGGCCAGATCTCCGCGCAAGAGGCCTTGGATCGCACCCATGATGACTGGGTACGCGTCATCGACGAGCAGGGTAAGGATCAACTGCTGAAGCTATATCAAGCATCTATCGGCTACACGCCGCAGTAGCCTGACCTGTGAACGACTGATGGGAAGACTTTCGAAGCAATATCCATTTCGAAAGTCTTCCCATCTATGGGGGTGAGTCATGCAGAGGCGAAATCGCGTCAAATATTTCTTTGTTGTTCCAGGCATCATCTGGGTCCTCTGTTTTACCGTCTTTCCGTTGCTCTATTCATTGCGCCTGAGTTTTATGCAGGCGAAGATGGGCACGCCATCGCGCTTCATCTGGTTCAAGAACTACGTCCGGGCATTCGGCGATTACCGCGTTTGGGATTCTGCCAAAGTCACGTTGTTTTTCGTGGTTTGCAGTGTGGTCTTGACGGTCACCCTCGGGTTGGGTCTGGCGTTGCTCTTCCATAGGCCGATGCGCGGGCAGCGGCTCTTCCGGTCACTCTTCACTATGCCTATGTTCACTGCCCCGATAGCCCTCGGCTACCTGGGACTGACGATCTTCCACGAGCAGGTGGGCGCTGTCAACACCGTCCTGCGTGCGCTGGGTGTCGTCAATCTGCCGCCCTGGTTCTCTGCGGTCTGGCCGGCGCGCTTGACCATCGTGCTCGTCGACGTCTGGCAGTGGACGCCGTTCTGTTTCCTGGTGTTGTTGGCGGGACTGTCGGCGCTGCCCGACGAGATCTACGAGGCAGCCGCACTGGACACTTCCTCTCACTTTGATGTATTTCGCTACGTCACCCTGCCGTTGCTTAGTCCGGTGCTTTTCACCGTCACCATACTGCGACTGGTTGAGGCGTTCAAAGTGTTGGACATTCCTTTCAGCATGACCAGCGGCGGTCCTGGTGCTGCCACCCAGACATACTCGTTTTATATCTATTTGACAGGCCTGCGCAATTTCAACCAGGGCTACGCGTCAGCGATGGCCTACCTGCTACTCATCGTCATGCTGATCATTGCCATGGTATTCTTCCGGCGCATGCGCCAGAACTTCGATTAGGATCTCCGCAAATGGAGTATTCAACAGGCAAAAACCCTCTGGGAACTTCGACCTGTTTGAGCCCGGCTTGTTCGGGTTAGGGAGGTAGCTAGATAATGGTCAAACGATATAAATCTCTTCCCTCACGCATAGCGACATGGGTGATTATCATCATCGCAGCCGGGTGGGCTGCTTTCCCGTTCTACTGGGCGCTAATTACCTCCTTTAAGCAGCCTAGCGTCATCTTGACCAAGCCGTCGCTCATACCCTGGCTGCAATTCAAGCCGACGCTGTTCAACTGGCAAACCGAATTCAGCGCCCGCTGGCCTGAGATCAGCAAGGCGCTTGGCAACAGCTTGATCATCTCCATAGGCGCATCGGTGATCGCCATCGGCCTGGGGACATTGGCTGGCTACGGGTTGGCGCGATTCCGCTTCTACGGCTGGAAGAATCGCGACATAACCATGTGGTTCCTCTCACAGCGCTTCCTGCCACCCATGGTGACTGCCATCCCGTTCTTTCTCATGATGCAGGTCTTGCACCTTTTGGACACACAGTTGGCGCTGATCCTGGCCAATGCTACCTTTGTCATGCCCTTTGCGGTGCTCATCTTGCGTGATGTGTTCAAAGAGATTCCGTATGAACTCGAGGAGTCGGCCTACGTCGACGGGGCGTCCCCGCTGGCGGCCTTCTGGTATATTGCTTTGCCACTGGCTGCCCCGGCCATGGCCGCGGCGGCAGTTATCTGCTTCGCCTTCTCCTGGAACGAGTTCCTATTCGGCCTGATCCTCACTTATCAGAAAGCTCAGCCAATCACTGTCATTATCGCCGGCGTGGAACATACCCAGGGCATCCAGTTCTGGGCCGTGGCGACGCGGCTGCTACTGGCCATCCTGCCGCCCGCTCTGCTCGCTTTGACGGCCCAGCGCTACATCGTGCGGGG
>CAZGKH010000419.1:0-4120 GCA_964525665.1 uncultured Anaerolineae bacterium
CCACGGCCCGCACGGTTGCCAGCAAAGCGTCACGGGAGATGTCTTTCAGCACGACCCTGGCTGCTCCGCCCGCCAGGGCACGCAGAAGATAGGCTGTACTCTGATACGTAGTGATCATAATCACCCGAGCATGGGCGTGAGTTCTTTTGATCGCCCGCAGCGCTTCAATGCCATCCATGTCGGGCATACGGATGTCCATCAACACGACATCTGGAGCCAGGGCCTTGACTTGCTCCACCGCTTCATGGCCATCACTGGCTTCTCCGACGATGTGTAATCCGGGCGCGTTCAGCATGCTCCGCAGGCCCTCGCGTACCATCGGATGATCGTCGGCAATCAGGATCGAGATACCGGGTTTTTCATCCCGGGTCATGTCTTTCTCCTCAGTGAATCGGTACCCGTATCCAGACCTGGACACCCTGGCCTGGCTGGCTTTCGATCCGACACTCGCCACCCAATAGGGCGGCCCGCTCACGCATACCAACCAACCCCAGGCGCTCTTCTGAAACGGTAGCCGGGTTGAACCCACGGCCCCAATCTTGCACAATGAGGGTCAGGTCGGTCTCTGTAGCTAGCAGACTGACCCGTATCTGGCTTGTGCCAGCATACTTACGGGCGTTGGTGAGTGCCTCTTGAGTGATCCGAAAGATGGCCGACTCTATGGCCGGGTCCAGCTCTATCTGGGCCGGCTCAGCGATAAACTCGACTTTCCAGTCCTCTGTCTGGGCCATCTCTGTGACGTACTGCCGCAATCCACCAACCAGGCCAAACTCTTCGAGGGCGGCAGGTCGAAGCTCTGAGACGACTCGCCGCGCCTCTTCAATAGCTTCGTGTAGACGGGCACGGGCCAGGGCAAGCTCGGCTCTGGTCTGATCCTCCAGACCGTCGGACAAGGCAGCCAACGTGTTCAGATGCATGTTGGCGCTTAGCAAGAGTTGGGTCAGGCCATCGTGCAAATCGAGCCCCACTAGCCGGCGCTCTCCTTCCTGGACGTGGGCCAGTTTCTGGGCCAGAGTGTGCAACCGGGTCTCCCTGTCGGCGAGACTCTTATACAAACGGGCATTTTCCAGAGCAATGACAGCCTGGTCGGCCAGCAAGCTCAGGATACGCAGGTCATCTTCAGCGAAGGTACGACGATCGTCAAAGGTAATGTTGAACACGCCCAGGCTTTGATCCCCCAGCTTGAGAGGGAAAGCGGCCGCTGCTTTGATGCCCCAGCTACGCGCCTCTGGAGTGTCAAACAAAGGGTGCGCATCAGCGTGGTTAACCACCTGCGGCTGGCCAGTGCGGGCAGCTTTGGCAACCAACCCGTTCGCTCGTGGCTGTCTCGATGGGGGGTGGGCAGTCTCGTTCCGCCATGCGCTGGCGGCAAATTCCAGGTTATCGCCCGATGTGTCACCTACAAAGATATGGACCTCGGTGGCGCCCACCAAGGTCAGAGCGCTGGCAGCCACGGTATCCAGCACCTGGTCTGGATCGAGAGTACTCGTCAATTGCAGACTGACCTGACGCAGCGCTTCCAACTCGGACTGGCGGGCTTTGAGATGACGTTCGCGAGCGGCCAGATCGGTCATCATCACGCTGAACGCCTCGGCCAGTTGGCTCAGTTCGCCGTGCCCGGCCACGCGCACCGGCTCGTCCAGGTTACCGGTTGCCACACGCTCTGCCCCTCGCAGCAGGGCCAGGATGCCAGTGTCCATTTGCCGCAACATGGGTATGGTCAGGGCGCCGGCCAGGATGGATGCAGAGAGGGCAATGACCAGGCTGGTGGTCACGGCGAAGTTGAGGGTAGCCAGCAGTTGCTGTTGGGCCGCTGCCAGGTTCTGGGCTGCCTGCGGTTGGATCTGACCCACCAGAACCTCCTGACCAGCATGGAAAAGCATGGCGGCAAAATTGGCGAATTGCGTTTGCTGTAGATTCCGTCTGCTGATAAGACGTGAACCCAGGGTTTCAATCTCATCGAATGAGGGGCCGATTTCTTCGGCCCAGGCGAGTTCCTGCGTAGTCGTTGCCAGCGCCCTGAACTGTTCATACTGTTGGTGAAAGCCAACGACCGCCTCGGTGAAGCGAACGGTCTCGTTTTCCTCTGGCGAGGCCAGGTAGGAGCTTACAGCCAGGAACATGTCACGCAGGTTGTCGTGCAAGCCCCCTACAACTTCTTGATAGGTCACGTCGGTTGGCCGGGCGGCATGCACCGGGCCGGTCAACAGCGTCGCCAATTCGGCCTGAGTCGTCTCTAGCTCGAGCAATTCGGCAGTTTGCACGTCTCGCAATCGGATCAGGTCTGATCCAATCTCCGCAGCCTGCTGGTGTGTGGCGTTCAGCGACTCCGCCCACGTACGTCCCTCCTCGTCCGTCGCTTGCGCCAGATAGATCGCGACGTTCCCCTCAAAGTTCTGTAACTGTTCTCGGAACTGGGTGCCGAATCCGGCTTCTCCTTCCATCAGATAACGATATAGGGCCGCCTCCGCATCGCGCAACTGCGCCTGCATCTGGACGGCAATTAACTGTTGGCGAATGCCCACTTCTTCTACCGTCTTCAGAGCCGTAGCCACTGTGCGGGCCAGAAAGACCAACGCCAGCAGGTTGACCAGCAAGGCGAGCCCCATACACACAATCAAAAGCAGTAGTTTTATTCTAATGCGCATTGATTTCTCCTCTGATGAGGGTAGACCTGGCCTCAGGATTCAGCAATCCGGCGGCTGCCATTCAGGATGTTGGGCTTTCCATCGTGCGACTTCCTCTTCCATCTTAACAACAGCATCCCGCCAGGCAGCATCCAGATCCCGACCTCCCAGAGTAATCTCCTGCAGCATGTTGTCTACGATGCCTGGTGTACCAAAAACCATACTGCCCCAGGGTGGCACAACATCAGAGCGAACAAACCGACCACCGCGAATGGAGCCCATGTTCATCGCTGGATGGTTGGTGTAACTCACCCAATTGTTAAACGCCCCTAGCCAATCCGGGTGCCGGGAAACATAGGGAGAGTCAAAGTCCAAAGTCATCGCTTTAACTGAGCGCAGCGGAGGGATCATGTGACCGGGCACGGTCATGTCGTAGCGCAGCAAGCGCTTGCCGCTGACCAACCATTGCAAGAATTCTTTGGCCTCGGTTTTGTGGCGCGTTCCAGCAGCGATGGCGAACCGACTCCACACGCCGAGGGTGACTTTCTCCGCTCCCCAGGGTGGAAACACGACAGTGACTCGATCTTCCAATTCCGGTGCTTTGTCGGCAACGTGGACGCCCAACCGTCCCGCATACATCGCCATAGCGACGCGACCGCGCAAGAAGGCCTCAATCTGTTCACTATATCCCCAGGTGGTGAAACCCGGTGGCGCGTACTCGGCCAGTGCGGCCCATTTCTTAACGGCCTCAAGGGCTTGAGGTTGACCAAAAATGACCTGACCATCACAAGTAAAATAGTCACCCCCGTTCTGCCATAAGAAGGTGGAGAAGTAGTTCACTGTGGCGATGTTCTGACCGCCAGGCAAGGCTATGCCATAGACCTCCCCCCGCGACAAAGTTGCAGCCGCGTTCAGGACTTCTTCGTAAGTTGTGGGGAGCGGCAGCCCGGCTTCGGCCAGTAGATCGGTGCGCACCCACAGCCCATAGACACTGGTGGCATAAGGCACCGCGTAGACGCGCCCCTGGTAGGAGAAGAGGCTGCCTTCCACAAAGTCGTCTACGCCAATCGTGCTCACCACGTCATCCAGGGGAAGCAGATAGCCAGCTTCGACCCACTCCGTCATCAGCGTGGGTTCGATCTCAAAGATGCCCAGATCAGCGCCGGAAGCCAACGCCATCAAGAGGCGCCGGCCGCGGGAGGCTGGTGAGGCGAGAACAATGTCAATCTCCACATCGGGGTTGAGACGTTGATACTCGGCCACCAGCATTTGCAGGATAACAATCTGCTTGGGGTCAGTTTCGGTGGAGAAGAAGGAAATGACCTTGGTGCCAGTTGGCTCTACGGATGTCGGGGAACTGAATGGGGTAGGTGTAGTCGGTGGGGCAGCGATATTGCAGCCAGCAAGAAGGATGAGCCCGGCTATCGTAATGATGATGGCCATACACTCTGCTCGTCGGAACAACACTCTCGTGAGGCTGGATAACCACGTGG